>JAJZYE010000041.1 GCA_021806055.1 Actinomycetes bacterium
CCGTGATCGAGTTGCTCGGTGCCGCGATCAACATCTACTCCGCGAACTACGAGGTCATGGCCCTGCTGATCGTCGCGAGCCTGTGGTACCTGATCGTGACCACGATTCTCTCCACGGGCCAGTTCTACCTCGAGCGCCACTTCGCCAAGGGCTCCCTGCGGACGCCACCACCCACGCCGCTGGCGCGACTGCGAGGAGATCTGGTGGGTATCGCGCGCACCATCCGTGCCTCCCGGGGCCTGACGCGCCGTGGGGCGACGTCGTGAGCGCAGCGCCGAGCACGCCGATGGTGGAGGCCATTGGCGTGTGCAAGTCCTACGGCGGTGTCGAGGTCCTGAAGGGCGTGACCCTGACCGTGAACCGGGGGGAGGTGACCTGCCTCATCGGGCCGTCGGGCTCGGGAAAGAGCACGCTACTGCGCTGCGTGAACCACTTAGAGAAGCACGACGCCGGTGAACTGCTGGTCGACGGCAATCTGGTGGGCTACGAGGAGCGCGACGGCAAGCTCTACGAGCGCAACGACAAGCAGATTTGTCGCGAGCGCGCTCAGATCGGCATGGTGTTCCAGCGCTTCAACCTCTTCGCGCACCTGACGGTGCTGGAGAACGTCACCATCGGTCAGGTGAAGGTGCGCGGGATCAGTGCGGACCAGGCCGCGCGGCGCGCGCGCGAGCTCCTCGAGCGCGTCGGTCTCGCCGCCAAGGAGAAGAACTACCCTAGCCAGCTCTCGGGGGGCCAGCAGCAACGAGTGGCCATCGCGCGGGCGTTGGCCATGGACCCCAAGCTGATGCTGTTCGACGAGCCGACCTCGGCGCTGGACCCCGAGCTGGTCGGTGAGGTGCTCGACGTCATGAAGGATCTCGCTCAGAGCGGCATGACCATGATGGTGGTGACCCACGAGATGAACTTTGCGCGCGAGGTCGCCGACACCCTGTACTTCCTGGACCACGGCGTGATCGAGGAGTCGGGCGAACCGCGCGAAGTGCTCGCGCACCCTACGTCGGAGCGCCTGCGCAGTTTCCTGTCGAAAGTCCTGTAGTGGTCTGGGACCTCGACCCCAGTAACGTGGACACCGGGCTGCCGCTCGAGGGGGTGCGCGTGCTGGACTTCTCGCGAGTGTTAGCGGGACCCCTGTGTGCGATGGTGGCCGGAGACCTCGGTGCGGACGTGATCAAGGTGGAAGGGCCCGACGGTGATCCGGTGCGATCACTCGCGCCACCGCGCTTTGGCGAGGACGCCACGTACTACCTGGCGGTCAATCGCCACCGGCGCAACGTGGTGGCCGACCTACGTCGGCCCGAGGACGTGGCCGTCGTGCTCGATTTGGTGCGCGAAGCCGACGCGGTGGTGGAGAACTTCCTGCCTAACCAGGTGCGCGCGTTGGGGATCGATCGACTGCGCGAGGCGAACCCGCAGTGCGTGTGGGTGAGCGTCACCCCCGCCACCTCGGGGGGGCCGGTGGCCGCTCAGCCGTCGTTCGATCTGCTCGCCCAGGCGCGGTCGGGTCTCATGGGGGTGACGGGTCGACCCGACGGGGAGCCGACCAAGGTCGGAGCCCCGATCGCGGACGTGGTCACCGGTCTGTACGCCACCATCGGACTGCTCACCGGTCTCGTCGCCCGCGCTCGGGGACACGGTGCGCGTCACTTCGAGGCCCCCCTGCTGGAGTCGACGATGAGTGCCCTGATCAATCAAGCCCAGGGTTACCTGTCTACCGGCGTCAATCCGCACCGGCTCGGCAATGATCACCCGAGCATCGCCCCGTACGGGCCGGTGACCACCGCCGACGGGTACGTGCTGCTGGCGGTGGGCACCGACGCCCAGTACGCCCGTCTGGTCGAGGTGCTCGGGGACGCCCAGCTCGCGGGCCACGACGAATGGGCCACTAACGCGGCGCGCGTCGCCGACCTCGCGAACCTGCGCAGTGCGCTGGACCGGGTCTTCACCCGTCACGGGACCGATCACTGGCTCGAGCTGCTGGGAACGTCGGGCGTGCCACACGGACCGATACTGGACGTCGCCGGTGCGTTTGCCCAGCCTCAGGTGCGCGAGGGGGACTTTCTGGGGACCATGTCCTCGCCCCACGGTGCGACCCGGGTGATGCGCACGCCCCTGCTGATCGACGGGGTGCGTCCGCCCGTGCGTCGCGGGCCACGTCGCCTCGGTGAGGATACGGCGCAGTTCTGGCCGCGCTAGGCCCCCCGGGGATCGCCGAAGTGGTACCTGTTATGTTCGGGTTGTCCGGGCCGATCACCGTGGGGCGACGGAGCGGGCTAGTTCGAGTCAAGGAGTGAGAGATGTCTGACACGTTCGACAATTCCTCCGATGTCATGGGCGAGGGCGACACGCTCGACGCCGAGGTCGTCGGCCCCGACGACACCGTCCCGAGTGACGTCATGGGCGAGGGCGACACGTTCGACGCCGAGGTCGTCGGCCCCGACGACACCGTCCCGAGTGACGTCATGGGCGAGGGCGGCGACGAGAACGGCGACGTCATGGGTTCCGGCGACTGAGACTGCTGTCGTTGGTCGTCGCAGGAGCGCGACGGGATCGCGTGTTCCAACACGTCGTCGGCCCCTCGCGGTCGTTCGTGGCGGCCACCGGTGGCCGTGGTGGCGCCGGGTCAGCGCGGTGTCTCGAAGGTGGGCCCATCAAACGTATCGATGGTCGTGAAGGCTCGCACCGCACGACGGCTCAGGCGCGTGGGTTGACGTCGAGGATGCCCGAGGGCGAGCACCGCGGCCACCGCGAAGGTGGCGGGGAGGTGGAGTGTGTCGCGCAGGGCTACTTCATCGCGCGTGGCGACGGTCGTCATCACGCCGCCGAGGTCGTGTTGGCGTGCCGCGAGCAGGATGTTCCACACGAATGGGTAGACCGACGCGCCCCCGACCATCTGGTAGCGCGCGAGGTCGCGATCGGTGGCGGCGAGGGCGCCGAGGTCGGCCGCGACCACGAGGAGCACGGGCACCTGGTCCAGCGACTCGGCGAAGCCGTCCGGGCGGGCGAGCGCTCGCGCCGCGTCGAGCTGGGCGTGGGCGCTCGCACGCTCTGACGCGGTGGCGAGAGGCGAGAACGGGACGACGCCCGCGAGGACGTGGCTGACGTATTCGTGCCAGCCTTCGAGGTAGTGATCGCGAACGCGCCGGCGCTGCGCCGGGTCGCGCACGACGATGACTCGCCAGGCCTGGCGGTTGCCACCCGACGGAGCGAATCGCGCGAGGTCCAAGATCCGGGCGAGCACGTCGTCGCCTACGGGCTGGTCAGTGAACTCGCGCACGGCGCCGGTTGTGCGTAGTGCGTCGCCGAGGTCCACGACGGCTCACTAGGCGTCGCGGCGCAGGAACAAGATGCTGCCGACGATGGCCGCCACCGCGACGTAGATGACCAGGATCACGGTGGCGGTACCGGCCGTGAACATCTGGGAGGGGGGAGTGGTGGACATCATGGCGCGTCCGAGCGCGGACGGCTCGTACTTGGAGAACGCGTCCTGCCAGCTCTGGGGCAAGAGGAAGACGATGATGGGCACGACCAGGAGCAGCGAGGTGAACACGGTGATGCACGCGGCGCTCTGGCGCAGGATCAGGCCGAGTGCGAAGCCCAGCAGGGTGAGCAGGGTGAGGTAGACGCCGGCCAGAATCACCGATCGAAGGACGGCGCCCGTGGCGAGTGACGCGGTCGGTACCACGCCGGCGAAGATGGCCTGGCCCATGAGGAACGTGACGAAGCTCAACACCTCGGCCACAATGAACATCGAGACGGTGAGCACGAGCGCCTTGGCCGCGACGACGCGAAGGCGCTGGGGCACGGCGGCCAAGGTGGTACGAATTGATCCCGATGAGTACTCACTGGTGATGAAGAGTGCCCCAATGACGCCGACGGCGAACTGCGCGAAGAGGGTGCCACCGAGGGAGGTCGACACCGGATCGAAGGTCAGGCGTGAGAGGGGGTCCATCGTCGTCCAGTGTCCGCGGATGACCGAGGTGATGAGCGCACTGATGCCCAGGGTGAGGAGGATTGTCGTGATGAAGCCGAGGACGGTCGAGCGCACGCTGCGAAACTTGATCCACTCGGCGCGCGACGCCGAGGCGAGCGTCACGTCACGCGCCACGGGGCACCTCGGTGCTCGCACTCGCGTACTGGACCGCGTCGGCCGTCAGTCCCATGAAGACCTCCTCCAGCGAGGCGCGCTGGGGGGTGAGCTCGTACAGGGTGATCCCCGCTGCGAAGGCCGCTTCGCCCACCTCGTCCGACGTGAGCCCGCCGACGCTGAGGGCTCGATCGTCACGGTCGTGCACCGTTCCCTGGCGCGATCGTACGATCGCGGCGAGACGCTCCTGGTCCGACGAGCGCACCAGCACGGATCCGGCCACGTCCGCCGTCAACTCGTCGACCGAGCCCTGAGCGATGAAGCGCCCACGTCCGATCACGATGATCTGGTCCGCGCTGAGGGCCATCTCGCTCATGAGGTGGGAACTGACAAAGACGGTACGGCCCTCTTTGGCCAGCGTGCGAAAGAAGTCGCGGATCCACTTGATCCCCTCGGGGTCCAGGCCGTTCACCGGCTCGTCGAAGAGCAGGATCTGAGGGTCGCCGAGCAGGGCCGCCGCGATCCCGAGCCGCTGATTCATACCCAGGGAGTACGTGGCGACCCTCTTGGTCGCCACCGACGCGATCCCCGTGAACTCGAGGACCTCGTCCACCCGCGAGGAGGGGATGTTGTTCGAGGCGGCCATCGCGAGAAGGTGGTTGCGGGCGCTACGCCCCGGGTGAACGGCCTTGGCTTCGAGGAGTGCGCCGACTTCACGTAGCGGGTGGCGCAACTCGGCGTAGACGCGGCCGTCGATCGTGGCACGACCCTTGGTCGGCCGGTCCAGGCCCAGGATTATGCGCATCGTGGTGGACTTGCCCGATCCGTTGGGGCCGAGGAAGCCGGTGACCACACCGGGCGTCACCTCGAAATCGAGGTCGTCGACGGCCACGACGTCGCCGTAGCGCTTCGTCAGGTGCTCGATCTTCAACATGGCTGTAGCGACGACACTACCGTGACGAGGTGATGGCGCACTCTACGCCGCGAAGAGGGCGCTTCCTTTTTGGGCCCACGACGGTCGGCGTCGTGCCGCGCGGTGCTACGCCATCGGGGACTTCGCGCACGCCGCACACACACCCGACAGGGCCACGTGGTGCCGGTCGAGGGTGAAGCCGTACTCGCGCTGCAGCTCCTGGGCCAGTGCGTCGAACACCGCCGACGGCACCTCGGTCGTCGCGTGGCAGACGTTGCACACGAGGTGACCGTGCACCGGGCCGGCCAGGTGGTAGACGGCCGCACCCGAGCCGAGATGGGCGTGTACGACGAGGCCGAGGTCCTCGAACTCGTCGAGAATGCGGTACACCGTGGAGGCGCTCACGTCAGGGGCCAGGGCGCGTACCTCGCTGATCACGTCGTCCGCGCGGGCGTGGCCCGTGGTGGCGAGCAGCACCCGCGCCACCGTGCGCTTGGCCACCGTGACTCGCCGGCCCCCGGAGCGTACGTGCGCCAGCAGCTCGTCGAGGGAAAGCGGGGCCGGGCTGTTCATGACGCTCACAGGATAGGTCTCGGGGGACGGCGCCTCGCGGGCTCCTTCGCCCTAGCCTGAGGTGATGAGTTCACGAGCGCAGATGGTATCCCCCGAGCGGGCACTGCCCGGTCGCGACACCCCTATGGTGGTCGGTCGACCTCACCTGGTCTTCGCGACGTCGATCGACGGTCCGACACCCGACGTCACGCACACGGCGTACGTCGCGATGGGCTGCTTCTGGGGTGCCGAGCGAGTGTTCTACGAGTGGCCGGGGGTGGTGTCCACCGCCGTCGGCTACCAGGGCGGCGTCACGCCCAACCCCACCTACGAGGAGGTGTGCACCGGTCGCACGGGCCACGCCGAGACCGTACGCGTGACCTACGACCCCACACGCGTCTCCTACGGCGACGTCGTGCGGCGATTCTTCGAGAGTCACGATCCGACGCAGGGGTATCGCCAAGGGGCGGATGTCGGGACGCAGTACCGCAGTGCGATCTTCTGGCTCGACGAGGAGCAGGCGGCGATCGCGGCCGCCGTTCGTGACGTCTACCAGCAGGTCCTGGGGGAGCGGGGATTCGGGTCGATCACCACGGAGATCACTGCCGCCGGTCCCTTCTACCTGGCCGAGGAGTACCACCAGCAGTACCTGGTGGCGAATCCTCACGGGTACTGCGGCCTCGGTGGGACGGGCGTCAGCTGTCCCGTGGGACTCGCGACGCCCGGTACAGGTTCGTGATGATGGCGTGGGCGTCGTTCACCATGGTGCGCACGATGTCCGCGGCCGGCTCGATGCCCCCAATGGCGCCAACGGATTGCCCCGCGGGGTAGACCTCGCGGCGAGGGTCGACGCCGGTCGTGTGCTCGTCGCCCCCGAGGTGGAAGGTGCCGTCGGCGAGTGCCACGGCGAGCTGCTCGGGAAAGGGCCGCAGGAGCGAGGGATCGTGCTCGTAGCGGTCGGTCGTGTCGTTGCGAAGGGCTCGTAGCGTCTTGCCGGTGAACGCTCGGGTGATCACGGTCGCGCCCTCGTCCGCGGCCACGATGGCCTCCTTGAACCCCGCGACCGCGCGAGCCTCGATGGTGGCGATGAAGCGCGTGCCGACCCAGACCCCATCGGCGCCGAGGGCGAGCGCCGCGGCCAGTCCGCGGCCGTCGAAGATGCCGCCGGCCGCGACGACGGGTACCTCGTCACCCACGGCATCGACGATCATGGGCACGAGTGGGAGGGTGGCGACCCGCCCGGTGTGCCCTCCCGCTTCGGTACCCTGAGCCACCACCACGTCGACGCCCGCGTCGCGGGCGCGGCGCGCGTGCTCGACGGTGCCGCACAGTGAGATGACCAGGACGCCCCGGTCGTGGCAGAGGTCGATTACCTGGCGTGGCACGCCGAGGCCGGCGACGAAGGCGCTGGCGCCTCCCTCGATGGCGATCTCGACGTGGCGCGCCAGGTGCTCGGGGAAGGCGGTGAGCAGGTCGACGCCGAAGGGCTTCGTGGTGAGGGCTCGTGTCGCGGCGATCTGCTCGATCAACTCGGACGTCGTCATCGTGGACGCGCCCAGACAGCCGTACCCGCCGGCGTTGGAGACGGTCGCCGTCAACGTGGCGTAGGCGACGCCGCCCATTCCGGCGAGCATCACGGGGTGCTCGACGCGGAGCACTTCGGTCAGTCTGGTTCGCATGGTCCCCTCGTTCAACCTAGCCAGGCCGGGTGAGGATGCGTAGCAGGATCGTTCCGATGACCCCGGCGCACAGCGATGCCGCGAGCAGGCCAACGGTGAGGGCGCCGTACGTGGCGCTCGTGGTCGGGAACAACGCGCTCGCGAAGAGCAGTGGAACGGTGAAGCCGATGGCGCACAGGGTCGACGCAGTCGCCACGATCGGCCACGTCAGTGCGGGATCGAGGTGAGCGTGAACCAGTCGGGCGAGGGCCAC
>JAJZYE010000042.1 GCA_021806055.1 Actinomycetes bacterium
CTTGTCGGCTGCACGCCTGGCCGGAGCCTTTTTGGCCACCTTCTTGACCGCGGCCTTCTTCGCCGGTGCCTTCTTCGCCGGTGCCTTGGTGGCTACCTTCTTGACGGCCGCCTTCTTGGCCGGAGCCTTTTTGGCCGGAGCCTTCTTCTTCGCGGCTAGTGCCACTTTCCCTCCTTGGGACTCAACGTTGAATCAAGTTGGAGCCCGAGACCACCACTCTGGTGATCCCTGATTCGGAAACCGCCTTGACAGTCGCGCACTCGTTCGTGTGCCCTCCTGCCTCCCGGCAGTACGACGACCAAACGCAGTACACGGTCCCTCGCGCACGAGCCGAGTGCCAACAGTAACGAGCAACTCGTTCGTACTGCATCGATCTCCTACGCGGAGGAACAACAAAAGTTCACTCGGTTTGAACATCGATGTCAAGCATTTCGACAAGAGACTCGACCGTTGCGGTGCGTGACTCTCGACGACGGCATCTACCTCGGACGTAGTGTCGACGGTGACGCGACGAGTGGTGCGCAACGATCGACTCTGGTACTCGGTCCGAGTCGCAGTGGAAAGACGTCATCACTCATCGTGCCGAACCTCTTGATGACCACACGATCGTGCGTCGTCACGTCGACCAAGGACGACGTCGTGTCACTCATGGCTCGATCTCGTCGCGACGGTGCGACGTTGCTCTACGATCCGTCGGGCACAGTCCCTACACCCCCGGGCGTGCACCGCATCGGCTACTCACCCGTGCACCAAGCCCGCACGTGGGACGGTGCCGTCCTCGCAACGCGCAGCTTGCTCGACGTGGCGCGACGCGCGCGGGTCGAGCGTGGTGATGATCACTGGAGCGAGCGTGCGGGAGCGCTCGTCGCTCCGCTCCTGCACGCGGCGGCCCTCGCGGACGAGTCGCTGGGAGCACTGGCCACCCGGGTCGACGCCCGGCGCGGCGACGATGCGCTCGCGGCCCTCACCGAGCGCTACGGCGCGGCGCACCCGTCGTCCGCGCTGCTGAGCGGCGTGCTCGCGACCGAGGAGCGCGAGCGATCAGGGATCTGGTCCACCGCCTCGGGCCTCTTCGCCGGCATGCGAACCGACGCGGCGCGGGCGGCCGCGCGCGGCGCCCCGCTCGACGTCGACGCCTTCCTCGCGGGGCCCCACCAGCTGCACGTGGTGGCGCCCAGCCGCCACCAGGCACTCACCACACCCCTCGTGGTGGGCCTGATCGAACACGTCGTCCACGCCACCTACGACCGTGCCGGGACCGGTGCTCGCCTGCTCCTCGCCCTCGACGAGCTCGCCAACGTCGCCCCCCTTCCCCGGCTCGCGGGAATCGTGTCCGAGGGCGGCGGCCAGGGCGTCGTGACCCTCGCCTGCCTCCAAGACCTCAGTCAGGCCCGCGCGCGGTGGGGACCCGCCGCCGACGGGTTTCTCTCGCTGTTCCCGACCACCGTGGTGCTCCCGGGAATCGCTGATCGCACGACACTCGAGCTCCTTCACCACCTCGCGGGACGCACGCTCGTTCCCGCGGCGTCGGTGCAGCGCGGCGCGCGTGGCCGAGCCGTCGGCTCGTCCACCACCTGGATCGAACGAGATCGCGCTTCTCTCGCCGAGCTCGCCCGGGGACGGCCGGGCTACGCCCTGGGCCTCAACGCTGACAAGACCCTTCACTGGATCGCGCTCACGCCGGCGTGGCGCGACGAGCGGTTTCGCGGCTACCTCGAGCGCTCCGCACCATCGCGTGATCGATCGCGCGAGCGGTAGCGCCACTGCGTCAGGTCGTCGAGGTCGACGGGACGAGGACCGCGGTCGCGCACGACACCCGTCAAACGCGCCTCCGCGACACCGATACCCGCCACCCGCAGACCACGCGCGTCACGCAGCGCGGGATAGAGCAAGTCGACGCTGCGCGACACCGCCACCGGATCCTGGCCGAACACCGCGGCGTCCGACCACGCCGCCACGACGTCGCGACGGGTCACACTGGTGCGCCCCTCGAACGCGGCGGCGAAGGCGTGTTCGTCGAAGCGTCGCGTGAGTGGTGGCGCCGGCACGGCCCCGTGCGCGACGAACCGCGCGAGGTCGTCACGCCAGGCTCGCCGCGCGTCCTCGCTCGACCAGTGCAGCTTCGCGCCACGATCGAGGTGATGCCCACCCCACAGCGCTCGATAACCCTCATCGAGGTCGATCACGTGCTCGACCCCGCCGAACGAGCGCCACGGCGTCCACGATGTGCGCGCGGCCACCTCGTGACGCAGTGACGCCCGATACAGCGCATCGGCGACGAGGGCGTGGGCGAACAACGATCGGCTGTCGAGCACGACCGACTCACCGCGCGGGCGAGCGCCGACGAGGACGTGGTCGTGCAAGTGGGGCTCCCCGTGGCGGTTGACGCCGTGGGTGTAGCTCACGATGTCCGACCAGTGCGCACTCTCCTCGCGTCGCTCGCCATCACGCTGGCGGCGCACGACCACCGCGCGATCGTCGAGGTAGTCGACGGCGGCGCGGGCGGCGCGCTGGTGAGCCGCTACGACGCCCCCAGCGCTGGCGCGGTCCACGGCCATCAGGATTGAGATCGGCCGCGGCGCGGCAATAACCAGGTCGTAGCCGACCACACCGGCGCGACCGGTCGAGGTCAGTGAGCGCGCCGCGTCGCGCGGATCATGGGGGTCACCACCCCCACGCCACCACCGGCCGGCCGGGCCGTCACGGATGTCGTCGAGCTCGCGCGCGCGATCCGTCGCGAGGTAGTCCACGTCGCGCGTGCGACGAACGTAGATGCGTATCACGGGTGCCCTCCGGCACCCAACGGTCGTCGCCTACAGGCGCGCGATCCTCGCCGCGAGGTCGCGGCCCGCGTCGGCGAAGGCCGCGGTGGCCACCACCGCACCCTCACCGGCGCGGACCAGGAGATGATCCAGGAAAGCGCGGTCGCGCACCCGGAAGCGCACGGCGAACCGTCCATCTCCCAGTGCACTCCACTGCGCGTGCGGAAGGGGCTCGAAGAGCCAACGCAGCGACGGGTCGATCACCACGACGACCTCCTCGCCACCCTCGCCTACTTCGGTCAGCCACTGCGGGTGGTCGTCGACCGGACGCGTCGGCGCGGCGGGCGAGCGCGCCAGGACCGCACCGATGCGGTCCACGCGAAAGGTCCGCCAGCCCTCGCGCGAGGTGCAGTAGGCCCGCACGTACGAGTGCCCATTCAGCACGCGCACCTCACGCGGCTCAATGGTGCGCGTCTCGCTCTGCGACGCGTCGGCCGTGCTGTACTCGATCTTGATCTGCTCGTGATTCTCGGCCGCCGCCACGATCTCGCCCAGCAGTGCCTCATCGGCGGTCGTGACGCGGACCCGTGCGCCCACCGCCGCCTCGATCCTGGCGATAGCCGACTCGATCGCCGGATCGGCGTAGATCCGCGACGCCTCGCGCAGGGCCACATTGAGCTCGACCAGGTCGCGCCACAGCAGCGGTGCGAGCTCGTGGAACCCGTCACGGTCGTAGTACTCCGCGCGGTAGAGCGAGTCGTCGGTCGCCTCTCGGTCCCAGTCGTCGCACTCCTTCACGACGTGAGCCGGGAAGCCGTAGGCACCGCGCATGGGCTCGAAGGTCACGAGCCGATCCATGATCCGACGCACCTGGTCCTCGTCGAGCGAGAAGCGCGCCGCGAGATCGCTCACCCGCAGACCGTCCGGCGCGAGGTGCACGGCCCGCAGCAGCTGCAAGGTCTGTCCGAGCACGTCAGTGACCGTGGGCCCAGTGAAGGTCACGCCGTCAAGGTCGGGCACGTCACCCCGGTTCACCCGGCGCAGCCAGCTCACCAGGTCGCGGCGCAAGGACTTGGGCTGCTCCACGCGCACGCGATCGGCGGCCTCGAGCACGAATCGCAGCGCCGCGCGAGGGCTGTCGAAGCGGATCGCCACCTCGGCGCGCCCGTCGGGTCGCGTCGCGCGGCGCGCCGTCGGGTACTGGCGCTCGATCAGGCGCGCGTAGTCGGCGTTGGTCGTGACCACGGCATCCAGCGGCGACGGCGTCTTCGCGTACTGGGGACGCCAGGCGGCGGCCGCGGCGCGGGTGGCCTCGTCGGCGCTGAACGAGTCGGGCACCACGACCGGCATCGACACCATCCGCGACAGCCGGTACCCCTTGATCTCCTCGGTTCCTCGCGGGCGGGCGATGAGGTACAGCGCCCCCTCGAAGACGCGTAGCTCGAGCGGCTCGACGACGCGCGTCTTGCGGGTCGCGGACTGGTAGTCGAAGGTGAGGACGCGCTGCGCGTGCAGCGCACGGATCACCGGCGTCACGAAGTTGGTGAACTCCAGGCCCCCATCCACCGCGGGGCCGTCGTTGAAGAGGCTGAAGGCGCCCGCGGCGCCGAAGCCGCACACGCGCAACGCGAGACGGACCACCCGCTCCTCGTCCTCGCTGAGGTCGAGGGGTGGGGCCGTGGCGCTGGCCGGATCGATCCAGTAGCCCACCGAGCCGTCGGACAAGGTCACCGTCTCGATCTGCCACCCAAGGTCGCGTATCCGCGCCTTGTCGCGCTCGAACTTCTGGCGCACGGCCCCCGGCGAGCCCACGTACGCGCGAACCTTGTGCGGCCCCTTGGGCGACAGGGGGAACTCGTCGACCATCAGCTCGCTCACGATGGTCTCCTGTGTGAGGGGGCGGCTGGCCGACGCGTTCTGGAGCAGCAGGGTCAGCGCGACCAGGCGCTCACGACTCTCCTCCGCTGCCTGGTTAGCCACGCCATCCTCCTCCCGTCGAACGGTAGCGTGCCGCGCGGGGAGCGGTGTCAGTCACCACCGTGGGGGGGCAGCGCATCCTCGCGACGCCACGCCCCCGAACGCCCCCCGGACTTCTCCCAGAGAGCCACCCGCTCAATGGTCATCGTCCGGTCGATGGACTTGCACATGTCGTAGATAGTGAGCGCGGCAATCGTCACCGCGGTCAGCGCCTCCATCTCCACGCCAGTGCGATCCACCGTGTCCACACTGGCCTCGACGTCGATATGGGCATCGGCCAGCGCGAAGTTCACGTACACGGTGCCCACGAGCACGGGGTGCGCCATGGGTAGCAGCAGGGCCGCCTGCTTGGCGGCCTGAATGCCGGCGATGCGCGCGGTGGCCAGCACGTCGCCCTTGTTGATGGTGTTCGCCGCGACGCTGGCCGTGGTGGCCGGCAGCATGGTGACCCGACAGCGCGCCAACGCTCGACGCGCACTGACCTCGGGCGAGCCAAGGTCGCGCGACAACCCGCCCGAACGCGGCACCCGGCGCAGTTGGTGGAAGTCGTCCACCGCGCCATGCTAGTGAACCGCGACCGTGAGCCCGCGGGCCACGGGCCGCGACCGAGTGGACACAGCGACCGGTACACTGGCCACGACGTTGTTGCGGGAGTACACATGCCAACCTACGAGTACGAGTGCCAGTCGTGTCATCAGCGAGTTGAGGCGGTTCAGCGCTTCAGCGACCCCCCGCTGACGACCTGCCCGCACTGCGGCGGCGACCTGCGCAAAGTGTTCTCGGCGGTGGGCATCGTCTTCAAGGGCAGCGGCTTCTACAAGACCGACAGCCGCTCGACGAGCGTGAGCGCGACGCCGCCCGGCGCGACGGCCCCGGCCAGCCCGGCTCCGAGCGCGCCCGCGCCCTCCTCACCCGCGCCCTCCTCACCCAGCCCCGCCGCGGCGTCATCGTCGAGCGACTGAGCGCACCGCTACCCCACCTGGGGTGCCAGTAGGCTGGAGTGGTGATTTTGCCGTCGATCGAGAGTCCGGCGGACTTGCGTCCGCTCTCCTACGACGACTTACGCGAACTCAGTGGCGAGATCCGTGATTTCATCATCACGACCGTCACTGCCACGGGGGGGCACCTCGGCTCCAACCTCGGCGTGGTCGAGCTGACACTGGCGCTGCACCGCGTGTTCGACTCCCCGCGCGACATCCTGCTCTGGGACACCGGCCACCAGACCTACGTGCACAAGTTGCTCACCGGGCGGCGCTACGGCTTCAAGAAGTTGCGCCAGCGTGGCGGGATCTCCGGGTACCCGAGTCGTGCCGAGAGCGAGCACGACTGGATCGAGTCGTCGCACGCCTCGACCGCACTCTCCTACGCTCACGGACTCTCGGTAGCCCTCCAGCAGCGCCGCGAGCTGATCGGCCACGGGGGCCAGCGCCACGTGGTGGCCGTCGTGGGCGACGGTTCGCTAACCGGTGGCATGGCCTTTGAGGCCCTGAACAACCTGGGACACTCCAATCAGCGCGTGGTCATCGTCCTCAACGACAACGGCCGCAGCTACGCGCCAACGATTTCCAAGCTCTCCGAGTCGCTGACAGCCCTGCGCCTCAATACGCGCTACCTCTCGTGGCGTCAGCGCCTGCGCCGACTCGTCCCGCACCTGCCCAGCCTCGGCCGCGCCGCGTACACCAGCGTGGACGTCATGACCTCGGTCGTGCGCGAGATGGTGACGCCCCACACCTTCTTCGAGATGCTGGGCGTGCGCTACGTCGGCCCGGTCGACGGCCACAACATCGAGGCGCTCGAGCACGCGCTGCGCAGCGCCGCGCGCTGGGACGGGCCGATCGTGGTGCACGTGCTGACCGAGAAGGGACGCGGCTACGCACCCGCGACGCGCGACGACCTTCGCATGCACGACTACAAGCTGCCGCCCAAGCTCAACGAGGACGACGTCGCGCCCCAGTCCTACACCGACGCCTTCGCCAACGCACTGGTCACGCTGGCCGACCTGGACGAACGCATCGTCGCCATCACCGCCGCGATGGCGGGCCCCACGGGACTGCTGCGATTCCAGGAGCGCTACCCCGAGCGATTCTTCGACGTGGGCATCGCCGAGCAGCACGCCGTCACCGCCGCGGCCGGCATGGCCATGGGCGGACTGAAGCCCGTGGTCGCGCTGTACTCCACGTTCTTCTCGCGGGCCTTCGACCAGGCCAACTTGGATGTCGGCCTGCTCGATCTACCCGTAGTCTTCGTCTTCGATCGAGCCGGCATCACCGGTGACGACGGACCGAGCCACCACGGCCTCTTGGACATCGCGCTGTGCCTGTCCATCCCCAACGTGACGATCTTCGCCCCCTCCAGCGCCGAGGAGATCCCCGGCATGCTGGCCACGGCGCTGTCGCTGTCGAGCCCCACGGCGATCCGCTTCCCCAAGACCATGCCCCAGCCCTTCGACGGCGCAGTCGGCGAGGGACTCCACGCCCGGTGCGTCACCCGCGGTGACGGCTCGCTCTGCGTCCTGGCCGTCGGCAAGATGGCCGCGAGCGCATACCGGGCGCTCGCGCGAATGGGCGATGACGCCTCGCGCGTCACGCTCTACGACGTGCGCGTCCTGCCCCCGGACCCGACGATGATCGACGACGCCCTCGAGCACCAGCGCATCATGACCGTCGAGGACG
>JAJZYE010000043.1 GCA_021806055.1 Actinomycetes bacterium
GGCGTTGGCCATCAGGCAGCTCGACGCGGCGACGGTGGCGGTCGTGTAGGGGCCTCGGGCGCACGTACCGTCTCGCGGGTCGATGATGTGGTTGACGGGCACGCCACCGGCCCGCCAGGTGCGCGCCGTCGTCGAGGACGTGGCGAGGCCCCCGTCACCCATCGTGACGCGCGGCTCCGCACCGTGCAGGACGAGCCGGTCGGCCACGCCGACCACCCAGGGGCCGTCGGGTCCGCGCCCCCGCAGGGCCACGTCGCCGCCGACCTCGACGAGGACCCCGCCGCGGGGGGCGAGCTCGTCGCCTATCCGATCCACGAGCAGCGCCTTGGCGCTCGCCCCCACGTCGAGACCGCACCCCGGCGCCAGGGTCACCGTGTGGTCCTCGCGGTTGAGGGTGACGGCGCGACGCCCCGGCGCCCGACGAGCCGGCTGGGCGGGCCAGTCGTCGCGACGCGCGATCTCGTCGTAGTCGCGGTCGTAGCCGAGAGCGACCAAGGCGCCTAGTACGGTCGGGTCGCACAGGCCGTCGGTGGCGTCACTGGCGCGCAGCGCGGCGTCCACGACGAGTTCCAGTGTTGCACTGACCAGTACCGGACTTCCGGCGCTGCTGTTCAGGCGCGTGATCTCGGCGTCAGAACGGAAGCGGTTGCACGCGGCGTCGATCGCGTCAATCCACCACCAGAGGCGCTCCTCGGCGAAGGCGGCGTCGCGCTCGTGCTGCACCGCCAGGGTTCCCGAGAGTCCCCAGACGTGAAACGTCACGCTCATAGGCAGGTCACCGTGCCCGAGGGCGTCGTGTAGCACGTGGTGGTGGTCGTCACGGGGGCCGGCGTGGGCACGGGGTTCGGAGCCGACGTGCTCGCGGGCGGCGTCGCGGCGCCCGGAGCGGTCGTGCTCGTGGCGGGGCCGGCGTCGCTCGGCGTGGCCGCCGGCGAGGGGGTCAGCGGTAGGGGACGAGCGGTGCTCGCGGCGTAGCCGACGAACAGGCCCGACGCGATGCCTGACGAGACCACGACCGTTCGCGTGAGTCGTCGCACGCGAGAGAATCGTCGGTCACGTAGCTGGGGGGTGCGTTGGCGGGGGGTCATAGGCGGACGTGGCGTCTAGTGTGCCAGGCACCGCTAAGGACCACCGGGGAGGCGGGTAAGAAGTTCCGTAATCGAGACCGGCCGTCCGGCGCCGCGGTCCGGTCAGTGGGTCTCGTCGGGCAGCTCGATCGTGAAGCGGGCTCCCCCGAGCTCGGGGTCGCGATCGACCTCGACGGTGCCGCCGATCTCGGCGACCACCTGGGCGACGATCGACAGGCCCAGTCCCGATCCCGGTAGCGAACGCGCCGTGGCCGACCGCCAGAACCGATCGAAGACGTACGGTCGTTCCGCGTCGTCGATTCCGGGTCCACTGTCGGCGACGACGACCCGGTGGTCGTCGGACGTGACGACGATACGCCCGCTCTCGGGAGTGAACTTCACGGCGTTGGTGAGCAGATTGGAGATGGCCCGCACCAGTCGGTCGCGGCGCGCGATGATCGTGGCCGGCTCGACGTGCGCGTCGATCGTGATGTTCTTGATGCGCGCGTGGGTTCGCGCCGTGTCCACGCACTCATCCACGCACTCGTCGAGGCGTACGGCGGCCGGCTCGCCCTCGCTGCGCTCGCCGCGTGAGAGCTCGCCCAGGTCAGTGACCAGGGCCGCGAGCTCGTCAACCTGGGCGACCATGTCATCGGTCAGCTGGCGTAGGTCCTCGGGCTCCAACTGGTCCGCGCGCGCCAGGACTTGCGCGTTGGTGCGAAGCGAGGTCAGTGGGGTGCGTAACTCGTGGCTGGCGTCGAGCACCAACTGACGCTGGAGGGTCTGACTGCTCTGGACCGTGTTCAGGAGTCGGTTGAAGACTCGCCGCAGTCGGCCGAGCTCGTCGGGTCCACCTTCCGCAACGCGGTAGGTCATGTCGTTCGTGTCAGCCACCGACTCGATCTCATTCGTCACCGCCTCGAGGGGTCGCAGCGCCGCTCGGGCGATGACCAGGCCGAGCACCAGGGCCAGCAGCAGGCCGCCGCCGGCCACGATGAGCAGCGTGCGCACCAGGTTGCGCAGCTGCTGGGTCTGGCCCGTGATGTTGACGATGAAGAGTTGGGCCGAGGTGGTCTTGATCTGGCAGAGGTCGGTCGCGCTGGTCGCGCAGCCGACCACGGAGTTGACAGGCAGCGGCACGATCAACTCGCGGTACCACTGTCCGCCGAACTCGACGGTGCGCAGCGTCTGGCCGGCCTTGCCGCGCGCGACCTGCAAAATGGCGCCGTCGATCGGGACGCGCGAAGGGGGGATCGTCTTGCCGCTGGCCAGGACGAGCTCGAAGTAGGAGCCGGTGAACTGCGAGTCATCGCCGATCTGGTGGCCGAGGGGGGAGAGCGACGCCTGGATGAGGGACTCGTCCACGGATCGCAGCAGGGCGCTACGGGCCGTGATGAAGGAGGCGAGGCACGCCAGGATGACCGCCAGGGCGGCCACGCCAACCGTCGCGCCGATGACCCGCGCGCGGAACGTCACGAGGCGCGAAGGGCGTACCCAACACCGCGGACGGTCTGAATGAGGCGAGGCTCGCCGTCCTCTTCCAGTTTGCGCCGAAGATACCCGATGTAGACCGCCAGTGAGTTCGTTCCGGAGTCAAAATTGTAGCCCCACACCAGATCCAGGATCTGGTCGCGGGTGAGTACCTGTCGGGGGTGCTGGAGGAAGAGTTCGAGCAGGTCGAACTCAATTTTGGTGAGCGTGATCGGCCGCGCCCCCCGGTGCACCTCGCGCGTGGCCGGGTTGAGCGAGAGGTCGTCGAAGCGCAGGACGGACTCCTCGCCGTCGGTCGCCCCGTGGCGACGTAGCAGGGCCCGAAGGCGGGCCAGTAACTCGGCCAGGTCGAAGGGCTTGACCAGGTAGTCGTCCGCGCCCACGTCGAGGCCGGCCACGCGGTCGTTCACCGCGTCGCGTGCCGTCAGCATCAGGATCGGCGTGGTGTCACCCGCTCGACGGATGCGCCGACAGACCTCGAGGCCGTCGATGTCGGGCAGCTGGAGGTCGAGCACGATCGCGTCGGGGGCCCGCAACTGCACGGCCCGTAGTGCGCTCAGGCCGTCGTCGAACAGGTCGACGTCGTAGTTCTCCATTCGCAGGGCCCGACCCAGCGCCGTGCGAATCGCCCCGTCGTCGTCGACGATCGCGATGTAGGGCTTCGTGGCGGGAATGGTGGACACTGCGAAGTCTTCCTTCAGCGTACGGGTCAGGCTCTAGTGTGACGTCTTGGTATTAAGTGTCTACACCGGTTCTCTAAGAATCAGGGAAGATAGTAGGTCAGTGCCAGCGGTGGCGGGTAGTTCAATCGGCAGAACAGCGGACTTTGGATCCGAAGGTTGGAGGTTCGAGCCCTCCCCCGCCAGCCAGTGTCGCGTCGGGTGACCGGCGCTGCTCACACGCAGTACTCCCGGAGCAGTCGCGCGAGCTCGAGGGGGGCGTCACCCTGGATGGAGTGACCCGCGTGGGCCACGTGCACGACGGTCGCGTGAGGCTGGCGTCGCCGGAACTCCTGCTCGTCGTCGTCGTCGACGACCGAGCCGGGGCCCATGGCCCGCAGGAGGGTGACCGGCATCGCCAGTTCGCCCAGGGCGACCCAGAGGTCACCCACGTCCGGGGGGACCAGCTCGCTGGGTGCGTGCTGCTGGTGGCGCCACACCCACGTGCCGTCGTCGCGCTGCAGCGCGTTGTGCAGGATGCCTCGACGCAGTGATGAGACGCGCCGCGTGGGGTTGTGGGCTACCGTGCGCGCGAGGAGCGCCTCGAAGTCGGAGAAGGACGCGGGCCCGTTGACGAAGTCGCTAATGGCCCGGGACTTCTCGGCGTTGACGCCGGGCGTGATGTCGATGAGTACCAGCGAGCTCACCAGGTCGGGCCGCTCGTGCGCGACCAGGAGTGCGGTGAGCCCCCCGAGGGACATCCCGACGAGGGGGTGGGCACCGGGGATCAGCGCGTCCAGGGCGCGTGCGACGTCGCGCGCGTGGCTCGCGACGGCGGCGCCGCCGAAGGGACCGGGGTCGGAGTGACCGTGGCCCGGGAGGTCGATGGCGAGCAGCGGACGCTCGAGGGCCAGCGCCACGGTATCGAAGGTGTGCGCGTTCTGGGCACCGCCGTGCACCAGCGTGAGTTCGGGATCGCCCTCGCCCCAGCGAAGTCCGCTGATCTGGCGCAGTCCATCGACGGTGACGAAGAACCGGCGCACCTGCGGGATCGGCATCGTCAGTCCCCATTCGTCGAGGTTCTCCTGGAAGTAGGCGAACTCGTCGTAGGGGACTCGGCTCACGTAGTGCATCGTAGGAGCCCAGGGGTCATGATGGACGGGTGGATCGGCCGGTGTTCGCTATCGTGCTCGCGGCGGGCGAGGGGACGCGCATGCACTCCTCGCGCCCGAAGCCGCTGCACCGACTGTGCGGGCGACCGATGGTGCGCTACGTGCTCGACGCGCTGGCCGAGGTGGAACCCGTGGTCACGGTCGTCGTGGTGGGTCACGAGGCAACCTGGGTGGAGAAGGAGATCAGCGAGCACGCGGGGCGCTCGCGCCTGCTCTTCGCGCACCAGGAGCAGCAGCTGGGCACCGGTCACGCGGTGGGCGTCGCCCTGGCCGCGCTCGGGGACCGTTCCACGGGAGACGGTGACGTGGTGATCGTGCCGGGTGACGCGCCGCTGGTGCGCGCCGCGACAGTGCGCGACCTCGTGTCGCGCCATCGCGACGCGGGCGCGGCGCTGACGATGCTGAGCGCGCACGTCGAGGACCCGTCGGGCTACGGACGCGTGGTGCGCAACCGTGACGGGGCGCCGGTGCGCATCGTCGAGGAGCGCGACGCCGATCCTGGCGAGCGCGCGATCGACGAGGTGAACACGTCAATGATGGTGGTGCGCACCGATCTGCTGGGGCCGGCGCTGCGCCGGGTCGGTCGACGCAACGCGCAGCACCAGTACTACCTCAGCGATCTGGTCGAGGTGCTCCATGACGCGGGCCACATCACCGGCGCCATCCTCCTCGGCGACCCGCACGAGGCACACGGCGTCAACGACCGACGCCAACTGGCGGTCGCCGAGGTCGAGCTGCGCCGACGGATCAACGAGCGGTGGATGACGCGCGGGGTCACGATGTGGGACCCCGCGCGTACCTACGTCGACGCGGACGTCGAACTCGCGGCCGACGTCTCCCTGTTGCCCGGGACCGTGCTCCGGGGGCGCTGCATGGTGGGCCGGGGGGCCACGGTGGGGCCCGACGCGCACCTGCGCAACGTCGTCGTGGGGGAGAACGCCCGGGTCGCCAACGTGGTCGCCACCGACGCGCGCGTCGGACCGGGCGCGCGCGTCGGTCCGTTCGCGGTCCTCGAACCGGGCGCCGTCGTCGCGGCGTCCCAGGTGGTGGGGGCGTTCGAGCATCGTCTCGCGTAGGCGCCAGCGAGGCGCCAGCGAGGCAGTACGCTGGCGCGGTGGAGTCACTCGCGAAGCGTCGTCTCGTGATCGTGACGGGTCGATGCCACCCGGCGCTCGCTCGCGACATCGCCGACAAGCTGGGGGTCGAGCTCACCGAGGCCAACGTGCGCGAGTTCGCCAACGGCGAGATCCACTGCCGCTTCGACGAGTCGATCCGTGGCGCACACGTCTTCATCGTCCAGACGCACTCCTCGCCGGTCAATGATGCGGTGATGGAGCAGCTGATCATGATCGACGCCGCGAAGCGGGCGTCGGCCAAGAGCATCACCGCGGTGATCCCCAACTACGGCTACGCGCGCCAGGACCGCAAGTCGGCCGGCCGTGAGCCCATCACCGCCAAACTGATCGCGGACATGCTCCAGACCGCCGGCGTCAGCCGGGTTCTCTCGGTGGACTTCCACTCGGGTCAGATTCAGGGCTTCTTCGACATCCCGGTCGATCACCTCGTTGCGGCCCCCGTCCTCGAGGACTACCTGAAGGCCAACGCCAACCCCCACGAGTTGGTCGTGGTGGCGCCGGACGCGGGCCGGGTGAAGGTGGCCGAGCGCTACGCCCAGCACCTCGGGTGCGACTTGGCACTCGTGCACAAGACCCGCCCGCGCGGTACCTCGAACATCGCCGAGGCCCGCCACATCGTCGGAGAGGTCCGTGGCCGCCACTGCGTGCTCATCGACGACATGATCGACACCGCGGGGACCATCGTCGCGGCGTGCGACCTGCTCAAGGCGCACGGCGCCGAGGAGATTTGGGTCATGGCGACGCACGCCATCTTCTCGCCCCCCGCCGTCGATCGCCTGTTCAACGCGCCGGTAAGTCGGGTGGTGGTGACCGATACCCTTCCCCTGCCCCCGGAGCGACGCTTCGAAAAGTTGGAGGTCCTGTCGGTGGCGACCATCGTCGCCACCGCGATCTCGGCCATCTTCGAGGACTCGTCGGTGTCCGAGATCTTCGGCGGGGAGAACCTGCTCTGATCGGTTGGATGGCGGGGCCCGCGTCCGGTAGACTGGTACGTCCGCCCCGACGAGGGGCCCGTTTTCGTCAGAGGAGTGTCCATGTCGCAGGCTGCATTGAGCGCGTCCACCACCCGCGTCCTCGGGTCGCGGGCGTCGCGCCGCCTGCGCGGTGACGGGTCGATCCCGGCCGTTGTCTACGGCTCCGGCGTGTCCGTGCTGTCGGTCGCGGTAAACGCCAAGGAGTTCCGCGCGGCGGTCTCGGGCGATCAGGGTCTTAACTCCCTGATCACGCTGGAGGCCGGCGGGGTTCAGTATCTCGTGATGGCGCGTGAGATCCAGCGTCACCCGGTGCGCGGCACGGTGTCGCACATCGACTTCCAGGTGATTGATCCGGATAAGGCCGTGGTGGCCGAGGTGCCGCTGCACCTGGTGGGTGACGCGGTCGAGGTCCGTCACGCGGACTGGGAGATCGATCAGCAGCTCTTCGTTCTCGAGGTGCGCACCCGTCCCGACCGGATCCCGACCCACTTCGATGTCGACATCTCCGAGATGAGGGCCGGTACCTCGATCCGCCTGGGTGAGCTGGTGCTGCCCGATGGCGTGGTGGCCGAGGGTGACCCCACCCTGACCGTGGTGACGACGCACGCCGGGCGGGCCGCGAAGGCCGGCGGCGCCGAGATTCCGGCGTAGCCCGCCGTGGCGCCGCGGCGCGCCGGTGGTGAGCGGCGCGGCAGCGCCAGCGTCCTGACGATCGTGGGCCTGGCGAATCCCGGACCCGAGTATGACGACACTCGTCACAACGTGGGTGGCGCCGCGGTGCGAGAGCTCTGCCGACGACGTGGCGTGACGCTCACTCGCGAGCGTCGCCAGCGGGCGGCTACTGCGACGATCGCGACGGACCGTGGTCCCGTGACCCTCGCC
>JAJZYE010000044.1 GCA_021806055.1 Actinomycetes bacterium
GGTGTGTTGGAAGTGCCAAAACACCAGGACCTGGCAGAGCCCGACCACCTCCCCGTCCTGTTCGACGACCAGCACGTCGCCCCCGCACTCGCGCGTCGCGCACGCCGCGGCCCAGTAGTCGTCGACCCGTTCGGGGTGCTCAACGCCGGCGCTGAGAGTCCCCTCGGCGACGATCGCCGCGGCCGCGGCCACGTCGGCGTGCGCCAGGGGCCGTACGCGGGCCGCGAACCGCTCACTCACGGGGATCGATCGGCGTGAGCGAACCCACCGCCGCCTCGATCGTGGCCGCCGCATCCAGACACAGGTCGTCGCGCATCAGGGGCCCGATGATCTGCGCGCCGGTGGGCCAGCCATGCGTCACGCCGGTCGGCACACAGACGGCGGGCAGCCCGAGGAGGTTGGCCGGAAGGACGAAGCGAAAGAGCTCGGACACCGCGAGGGCCGACTCCCGGCTGGCGATATCGAAGCCCAGCGCGAAGGGCGGCTGAGTCCAGGTCGGTCCCACCACCAGCGGATACGTCACCATGAAGGTGCTCCAGGCCCGCGCCAGGGCGTAACGGCGCTGATGCATCTCGTACAGGGACTCCTCGGTCGTGGGCGCCACCTCGACCGTCGTGAGCTCGAGGAAGCGCCGACCCCCCTCGCCCATGAACGGCGCGAACAACGGCGCCGCGACACGCAGCGAGCTCCACATCAGTTCGGTCCAGGCGAGGTAGGTCTCGAGAAGTTGGGGGGGCTCGACCTCGTCCACCTCGTACCCCGCCTCGGCGAGGACCCGACCGGCCACGCGCACCCCCTCGGCAACGCCGGGATCGGTGGCCCCCCCGGCCGGTGCGGCCACCAGCGCGACACGCCGGGGCCGAGGCGGTCCCGTGAGGGGCACGTCCACCGACTGTGGATCGCGAGGGTGCGACCCCATCACCACCGACAACCCGAGGCGCAGGTCGCCCACCCGGCGGGCCAGGACCCCCTCGGCCAGCATGAGCTGCGCGTTGAGCGCCATCTCGACCGCGGCGCTGGGATTTCCCTGGGCCACGCGGCCCCTCGACGGCTTGATCGAGACGACGCCGCACGCGTACGCGGGGTTGCGCAGCGAGCCGCCGATGTCGTTGCCCAGCCCCAGGGGACTCATGCCCGTCGCCATCGCGGCCGCCTCGCCACCCGAGGAACCGCCGGCGCTGTAGCCGCGCCGCCACGGGTTATGCGTGGCTCCGTAGAGCGAGGACTCGGTGTTGATGCGCAGCCCCAGGTCGGGCATGTTGGTTCGGGCCAGCACGATTGCCCCGGCGCCGCGCATCTTCTCCACCGTGGGCGCGTCGGCCGTCGCCCCGTAGTGCGCCAGGGCCACCGATCCCTCCGTCGTGGGGTAGCCGGCGACGTCGATGTTGGTCTTGACAGTGAAGGGGACACCGTGCAGCGGCCCCAGTGGCGCGCCCGCGCGACGCTGAGCGTCGGCCTCGTCGGCCGCGCGGCGCACCTCGTCGGGGCGCACTTCGACCACGGCGTTGACGCGGGCGTTCACGTGGTCGATGCGCGCCAGGTGACTCTCGACGACCTCGCGCGAGGAGACCACGCCCTCACGGATCGCCTCGGCCAACGCCGACGCCGACTCTCGCCACCACTCACTCGTCACGACCGCCTCCCCGTCCGCGGCCGACCTTACCGCGACGAGACCTCAGCGGGCGCTCTCCGCGTGACGCTGCGTGCGCGACACGACGAGGCGCGCGGCGACCAGCATCGTGAGCACCATCGCCACCAGGATCAGGGCGGCATCGTTGGACACGACGTGCGCCGCGCTGGTCGGTTGGTTGTAGTCGGTCCACACGTAGTAGGTCAGATACGCCACCGGCTGGTGCAGCAGCGACCACGTCGGGAGGTTGTTGGTCGCGCCGGCCGTGTAGAGCAGGGGCGCCGTCTCGCCGCCGGCCACCGACAGCGCGATCAGGAGACCCGTCACGATCCCCGGCAGCGCCGAGCGCAGCACCACCCGGCGCAGCGCGTACCCCTGGGACATCCCCAGCGCCTCGGCGCCCTCGCGGTAGTTGGTCGGCACCTGGCGCAGGGCCGACTCGGTCGACTTGGCGATGTAGGGAACGACCATCAGCGAGAGGATCAGCAACGCGGCGAGTAGGGAGAAGCCCCAGTGCAGCGCGACGCACAGGGCGACGTAGCCCACGTAGCCGAGCACGATCGAAGGGAAGCCCGCGAGGACGTCGATGGCCCCGCGCGCCCACCCGCCACCAGGTCGTCCGGATCGGCGCGGCCCCGCCAGCTCCGCGAGATAGACCCCCGTCAGCACGCCGGTGGAGCCCGCGAGCAGGGCGACCCCCGCCATCAGCACCAGCGTGCCCGCCACGGCGTTCTCCAGCCCGCCGCTCGTGCCAGCGGAGAGCGTGGTGAGCACGTTCCAGCGCCAGTGGGGCACCGCGCGCGCCACGACACCCACCACCAGCCACAGAGCGGGAGCGACGACCAGCGCCAGGGCCGTCATCGTGCCCGCGCGGAAGGCCAGGTCCGCGGCGCGCCGACGTCGCGTCGAGCCGTAGACGGGATCGACCACCGCCATCAGCCGCGCCCCACGGGAGCGGTGAGCCGACCGGTGTGCGCGACGATCCGGCGCGCGGCGAGGTTGACGACCAGGGCGATCACGGCCAGGATGAGGCCGGCCTCGGCCAGGGTCGCGACGGCGAACCCGGTGCCGTCGGTAGCCGCGGAGTCCAGCTGGCTCACGATGGTCGCGGCGATCGTCGTCATCGTGCCGTAGAGGTTCGGGCTCACCTTGCCGAGCACGGAGCCCGAGATCATCGCCACGGCCATGGTCTCGCCGAGCGCGCGGCCGAGCCCGAGAACCGTGGCGCCCACGATGCCACCACGCACCCAGGGAATGGTCACGCGTCGCGCCACCTCGGCCCCGGTGAGTCCCAACGCCTCACCCCCCTCCTTGGGCAGGGCGGGAACCTGGAGGAAGAGGTCCCGGGTCGTCGAGGCGATGATCGGCACGATCATGAGGCCCAGCACCAGGCCCGACGTCGCGAGACCCTCGCCGTAGCCCACGGACCCCGTGAGGAAGCGCAGGGGGCCGACGTTGGGCACGTGATTCGCTACCAGGGGGTAGACGTGACGGGCGAGGAACGGGCCGACCTCCAGCACCCCCCACAGTCCGATCACTACGCTCGGCAGCCCCGCGAGGATCTCCACCAGGAATCCGAGGGGCCGCGCGATCCACGACGGCAGCCTCTCGGTCAGTGCGAAGGCGGTGCCCAGCGCCAGGGGCACGGCGATCACCACGGCGATGAGCGACGTCTCCAGGGTCCCGGCAATCAGGGGCCACGCGCCGTAGAGCGACCCCTGCGGGTGCGCCACCCCGTGGGTGTGCACGACGCCGCCGTAGGTGTTACCCGGCAGCCACTGCGAGCGCGAGACGAACCCCCACCCGTTCACCACGATGGCCGGCCACGCCTTGATGGCCAACACCACCAGCACGGCCCCGAGCCCCGCCAGCGGCAGCGCCGCCGCGACGCGCGATCCCCAGCGCCACGCGAGGTCCTCGCGCCGGCGACGCCGACCCGCCCGCCGGACCGGTTGGTCGCGGCGGGCGGGCGGTGACGCGGACGTCCCGCTCGGGGGGGCGTCGTCGCGGGACGTCGACACTTAGCGGATGGACAGGATCTGGCGCAGGGACTTCGCGATCACCGAAGCCGGCAGCGGGTCGAAACGAACCTGGGAGAGGAAGGCGTGGCTGTTGCCGAACTTCGGGTTCACCGCCCACTCCAGCAGGGAGCGCACCGCCGTGGCGGTCGACGCGCTGGCCTGGTGCTTGTTGACGATCGCGTACTCGTAGTTGACGATCGGGTAGCCCCCACGGATTCGACCATCGATCATCGAGATCGTCTCATTGGCCGGCGTGGCACGTGTGAAGCCGGCCGCCTCGGTCTCCGCGCTCCCCGGCGTCGGTAGCAGGTACTGGCCGAGTCCGTTCGCGATCGCCGCGTAGCCCAGTCCGTCGCCGAGCGCTTGGGTGAGGTAGCTCACGCCGACGTAGGCGATGCAGCCGGGCGTCGCCTGACAGCCCGTGACCATACCGCCGTTACCGTTCTCGCCCAGACCGTTGGAGATCGCCGGGAACGAGATCGTCGTGCCAAAGCCCGGACCCGTTCGCCACGCCGCAACCTGCTTGGAGAGGTACTGGGTGAAGATGAAGGTGTCTCCGCTGCCGTCGGAGCGGTGCAGGGCCACGATCGCGAGCGACGGGATCTTCACCCCGTGGTTGAGCCGGGCGATGGCCGGGCTGTCCCAGTTGGTGATCTTGCCGTTGTAGATGCCCGCGATGATCCCCCCGTTCAGCTTCAGGTGCGCGGTGAGACCGGGGATGTTGTAGACGATGGCCTGATAGGAGATCGCCAGGGGGATGTTGAGCAGCCCCGGCGTCGACTGGACGACCGACGGGGACAGGTACGCGTCGGAGGAGCCCACGTTCACGGTGCCGCTGGCGGCGTCGGCGATGCCCGTACCCGATCCGGTTCCCGCCGTCGTCAACGTGACCTGGTGGTAGGCGTGCTCGTAGGCCGGCGCCCACAGGTTCCACAACGGGTAGAGCAAGGTGCTGCCGGTCTCGGTCAGGCTGGCCGCCGGCGGCTTCTCGACGCCATTCTTCGGTAGGCGGATCGTCCCCGCGGACGCCACCGTCGTCGCGACGACCATCATCGTGGCCGTCACCAGAGCCAGCATTGCCAGGGGTCGACCCCGTCCTCGTACCGCGCGTGCAAACATCACTACAGTCCTCCTCCTCATGGTTGGTGGGGCCACGCTACGAAGCCCGGGTAACGCGATCGTGACGGCGCCGTGTCGCGACGACGATCTCTCGACGATTTCGCCACGCCACCGTCGCGTGGCCGAGTCGTCAGCCCATCAACCCGTTCACGTAGCGATCGGTATCGGCCTCACGCGGGTGGGCGAACACCTCGGCCGTCGCGCCGTGCTCGACCAGGCGCCCTCCGAAGAAGAACATCGTCGAGTCCGACAGTCGTCGAGCCTGGCCCAGGTTGTGAGTGACGACGATGAGAGTCAGGGCGGGCGTCATCGCGCGCAACAGTTGCTCCACCGCGTCAGTGGACAGCGGGTCGAGGGCGGAGGTCGGCTCGTCGAGCAGCAGGACCTCCGGACCCACCGCCAAGGCGCGCGCCAGGCAGAGCAGCTGCTGCTGGCCGCCCGAGAGTCGGTAGGGCGAGTCGCGAAGCCGATCCTTCACGGCGTCCCACAGCCCAACCTCGCGCAGGCGCATCTCGGCGACGACGTCGAGCTGACGCCCACGAGCGATACCGTGAGCCCGTACCCCGGCCACCACGTTGTCGCGAATCGACATCGGGAAGGGGTTAGGCCGTTGGAAGAGCATGCCCACCCGTCGGCGTAGGGTCAGGAGGTCCTGATCGGGGGCCCAGATTGACCGTCCGTCGAGCGTGACCTCGCCCTCGTGGGCGAAGCCCGCGACCCGATCGTTCATACGGTTGAGCGTGCGCAAGAACGTCGACTTGCCCGAACCGGTCGGTCCGATCAGGGCGGTGATCGTACCGCGACGCGCGCGAGTGGTGACCTCGCTCAGCACGGTCGTCGAGGCGAAGCGCAGCGTTAGCCCCTCGGTCGCGACAACGTCCGCTGGTCGACCGCGATCAGGGTCTAAACCGGCGAGCACGCGGTCCACCGCACCACTCGCTCGCGTCACGCCCACTGGCTCGTCCATGGCCCACTCCTCGCCTCGCTGCCAGCGATGGTACGCAGGACGGATGAACGTCGTGTGACGCGCCGGTAACGCGCGTGCGATCTTGGCGTGGCGTAGCGAGTCCGCCCGCGTGCCGCGTGTCGTACAGTGGAGAGGTCAACGACGTGGCGACGCGTCGAGAACGCACGACACGACCAGACGACACGACCAGAGGGTGAGATGCGAATCGGGGTACTGACGGCCGGCGGTGACGCACCTGGCCTCAACGCGGCCATCCGCGCGATCGGTCAGATGGCCTTTCGCGACGGCCACGAACTCATCGGCATCCCCAACGGGTGGGCGGGACTGGCCCAGGACTACGCCGGGCGCCCGCTTGGCCCCGCCGACGTGTCGGGCATCGTCGGCCAGGGCGGGACGGTTCTCGGGACCGCCCGCTACGACCTCGACTCGCCTCCGGGGGGCCGTGAGCGGGTGCTCGCCGCCATCGGGGAGAACCTCGACGCGCTGATCGCGATTGGCGGCGACGGCACCCAGCGCATCTCGCACTGGCTGGCCGACCGGGGGTCCCCGGTGGTCGGAGTGCCCAAGACGCTCGACAACGACCTCATGGGCACCGACTACTGCATCGGCTTCGACACGGCACTCAGCATCGTGGCGGAGTCCCTCGACCGTCTGCACACCACCGCGGCGTCGCACCACCGGGTGATGGTGGTCGAGACGATGGGTCGCGCCACGGGCTGGGTAGCCGCCCTGGGGGGCTTGGCCGGCGGTGCCGACCTCATCGTGATCCCGGAGTTCCCGGTCACGATGGACGAGATCCTCGACCACCTGGCCAAACGCCGCGCCAACGGGCACGCCTTCTCCATCGTGGTGATCGCCGAAGGCGTGAACCTCGAGACCCTGGGCGGGCACGAGAGCACGGCGCCCTCGAGCGTCGGGGTGCGCGGCGTGCGTCTGGCCCTGCGCGGGGTCGGCGCGTTCCTGTCGTCGCGGATCGACGAGCACGGCGGTTTCGAAGTGCGCACGACGGTCCTCGGACACCTGCAGCGCGGTGGCAGCCCCACCGCGTACGACCGCATCTGGGCCACGCGCGTCGGCGCCGCGGCCTACCGCAGCGTCGCCGCGCGCACCTTCGGGGTCATCCCCGTCGTGCACGGACACGACGTTGTCCTCGTCCCGCTGTCCAGCGTGGCCCACGGGCAACGCCGCGTGCCCCGCGACATCTACGAACTCTGCGCCGCCTTCTTCTAGATCGAACCCGCGCCGAGGCCGAGTTCACCACGTCGATAGTGCGTTCGACACAGCACCTGGTAGTGCACCACCCCGGGCGCGACGTCGCCGAAGTAAAACTGATCGCCCGCACGCGCCACGACCCCGTCGACCACGCGCGCGTTACACCGGCCCCGCCGACCGCACCAGCACGTAGAGGTGAGGGGCAGCTCGTGAGCGCGATCGGCGATGGCGAAGAGACGGGCCGAGCCCGGAAAGATGTTGAGCAGGAAGTCCGCGGACAAACCGAACG
>JAJZYE010000045.1 GCA_021806055.1 Actinomycetes bacterium
GGTCCGCCATGATGGCGCGCAACGAGTAGTCCTTGGGCGTGTAGATCGCGCGAACCCCGGCATCGAGGAGCAGACGGGCGTCGTCCTCGGGAACGATGCCACCCACCACCACGGGGGCATCCAGACCGGCGGCGCGCAGTCCGTCGAGAATTCGTGGTACCAGGGCCCGGTGCGAGCCCGAGAGGATGGACAGCCCGACGACGTCGACGTCTTCGGCGACCGCGGCCGCCACGATCTCCTCGGGCGTCAGGCGCAGTCCCTGGTAGATCACCTCGAAGCCGGCGTCACGCGCGGCGACGGCGATCTGCTCGGCGCCGTTGGAGTGGCCGTCGAGGCCCGGCTTGGCGACCAGGAGCTTGGGTGGTGCTCCCCGACGCGCGGTGAGGGCGCGCGAGCGCTCAATCAATTCGGCGAAGTCGCCCCCGCGGCCGACCGGGCCCGATCCGACGCCCGTTGACGCTCGGAATTCGCCGAAGACCTCGCGCAGCGTCTCGGCCCACTCGCCGGTGGTGCCGCCCGCTCTCGCCAGTGCGATCGTGGGAATCATGATGTTGTCCCCGGGGCCCGGGTCGCGCGCCACCCGGGCGAGCTCGAGGCGTGCGGTCTCGACGGCGCGCCCGTCGCGCCCGGCGCGCCACTGGCGCACGTCGGCCACGAGCTCGGCCTCGAGCGCCGGGTCGACGCTCACGACCGTGTCCACGCCGCCGGTGAGCGGCGACGGCTCGGTCTCGGTGAAGCGGTTGACGCCGACCACGATCTGCTCGCCCGACTCGATGCGTGCCACACGCGCGGCCTGGCTTGCCACGAGGCGTCGCTTCAGCTCGTCGACCGCGGCGAACGCCCCGCCCTGCTCCAGCACGTCGTCGAGCTCGGCGCGCGCGGACTCGGTGAGCTCGTGGACCTTGGCGGCCATCACCGTGGACCCGGCGAAGAGGTCGGGGTACTCGAGCAGGTCGCTCTCGAAGGCGAGGATCTGCTGGGCGCGCAGGCTCCACTGCTGATCCCACGGCCGCGGCAGGCCGAGGGCCTCGTTCCACGCCGGCAGTTGCAGGGCGCGCGCGCGGGCGTCGGCCGAGAGGGTCACACCGAGCATCTCGAGCACGATGCGCACGACGTTGTTCTCGGGCTGCTGCTCGGTAAGGCCCAGTGAGTTGACCTGCACGCCGTAGCGGAAGCGGCGCAGCGCCGGGTCCTGGACCTCGTAGCGGGTGCGGCAGATCTCGTCCCACAGGGCGGTGAAGGTACGCATCTTCGCGGCCTCCTCGACGAAGCGCACCCCGGCGTTGACGAAGAACGAGAGCCGCCCCACGACCTGGGGCATGCGCGCGGGGTTGACCTGACCCGAGTCTCGCACGGCGTCGAGGACGTCGATCGCCGTGGCCAGGGAGTAGGCGATCTCCTGTGCGGGGGTGGCCCCGGCTTCCTGGAGGTGGTAGCTGCAGACGTTGATGGGATTCCAACGTGGTACGTGGTCGAGTCCGTAGACGATCATGTCGACGATGAGTCGTCGCGACGGCACCGGCGGGAAGATGTACGTCCCGCGACTGAGGTACTCCTTGACGATGTCGTTCTGCGTGGTGCCCTGCAGGACTCGAGGGTCGACGCCGCGCTCCTCGGCCAGCGCCAGGTAGAGACCCCAGAGCCACGCGGCCGGGGCGTTGATCGTCATGGAGGTGTTCATCGTCTCCAGGGGCAGGCCCTCGAAGAGTTGGCGCAGGTGGCCGAGATGCGCGACTGGTACACCGACCCGACCCACTTCGCCGGCCGCGCGGGGGTCATCGGGGTCGTAGCCCGTCTGGGTGGGCAGGTCGAAAGCGATGGACAGTCCCGTCTGGCCCTTGGCGAGGTTCGCGCGATAGAGCGCGTTGGACGCCACCGCCGTGGAGTGCCCCGAGTAGGTGCGCATCATCCACGGCGCGCTGCGGGTCACTCTCCCTCCTCTCGGCGGTAGTCGTAGAAGCCGCGGCCGGCCTTACGTCCGAGGAGCCCCGCGCTGACCATGCGTCGCAGCCGCGGCACCGCGGCGTAGTGGGGGTCCGCGAACTCGGCGTAGAGGGCATCCAGGATCGCCACCGACGTGTCCAGCCCGATCAGGTCGAGCAGGGCGAAGGGGCCCATGGGAAAGCCGCACCCGCCGCGCATCGCCGTGTCGATTCCCTCGAGCGACGCGACGCCGGTCTCCAGGAGTCGCACGGCGTTGTTGAGGTAGGGGAAGAGCAGGGCGTTGACGACGAAGCCGGCCTGGTCCTTCACCTCGACGGGCTCCTTCGCGCAGTCGTGCACGAAGCCGGTGACCGTCTCGATCGTCTCGTCACTGGCACTCAGGGGCCGCACCACCTCTACGAGGGACATGACGGGTGCGGGGTTGAAGAAGTGGATACCGCACACGCGCTCGGGTCGCGAGGTCTCCATGGCTAGGTCGATGACCGAGAGCGTCGACGTATTGGTGGCGAGGATGGCGCCGTGCCGCACGACGCGGTCCAGCTCGTTGAAGAGGGACTTCTTCACGACGAGATCCTCCAGGACCGACTCGATGACCAGGTCACAGTCGGCCAAGTCGGTCAGTCGCGACGTGACGGTGACTCGCGCCAGCACCGCGTCGGCACCCTCGCGCGTACGCGTCCCCTTGGCGACCTGGCGGGCGAGGGAGCGTTCGAGCACCGCCAGGAGGGCGTCGGCCGAGGTGGTGGTGCGGCTCCGTACGACGACGCGTGCGCCGCTCGCCGCGACGACCTCGGCGATGCCGCTGCCCATGATGCCCGATCCGAGGATCCCCACCTTCTCGAAGTGCATGCCCGAACTGTACTGGGCGTGGCGTCGCGCAAGCGGCCTGAGAAGAAGCGGACGGCTTTTAGCCGTCCGAGATGTCACGGGGTCACTCCGCGCGCACCCGCCGGACACGCCCGTGTCGTCGACGGCGCCGCGTCGTTCGATGATCGCCACCGCGTGGCGCGTACCGAGCGTGAGCGTGGCGGCCCGTCGGGGTCGATCCGTCGCTCGAGCGATCAGCCCTCGGTGATCGTGACGGACTCGATGACGACGCGCTCGCGCGGTGCGCCCGACGGCGAGCCCAGATCGTTGATGACGCCGATAACGTCGAGCCCCTTGACCACCTTGCCGAAGAGCGAGTACAGGGGCGGGAGGCGAACGCCGTCGGGCCCCGAGATCACGAAGAACTGCGAGCCGTTGGTGTTAGGCCCCGCGTTGGCCATCGCCAGGGAGCCGAGCTCGTAGCGTCCGGCCTTGGGCAGCTCGTCGGCGAAGCGGTAGCCCGGTCCCCCAGTGCCGGTGCCGGTCGGGTCGCCCCCCTGGAGGACAAAGCCCGGGATGATCCGGTGGAAGATCACGCCGTCGAAGTAGTGCCAGCGGGCCAGGAACACGAAGTTGTTCACCGTCACTGGCGCGCTCAGCGCGTCCAGGAACAGCTCCATGGTTCCGTGGGAGGTCACCATGGAGGCGCCGTAGGATCGCTCGACGTCGATAATGGTCGGCGGCGGAGCGTCGAAGCGCTGGCGCGGTTCGCTGGAGCCGTCGGGATTGGGGATGTCGCTCACGGCGCTCCTAGGACTCGGTGATGGTGACCGACAGCATACGGTGCGTCACGGTCGGGGGAACGCCAGTCGCGCTACCGGCGTCGTTGATGATCTGGACGACGTGCTGCCCGCTGACGACCTGGCCGAAGAGGGAGTACTGGGGCGGCAGGGACTCGCCCTGGGGCCCGGTGACGATGAAGAACTGGCTGCCGCCCGTGTGCGGGGAACCCGTGTTGGCCATGGCCACCGAGTACAGCGGGTAGGTGGGGTGGCCGGCCGCGGGGTACTCGTCGGCGATGGTGTAGCCCGGGCCACCGGTGCCGGTGCCGGTCGGATCGCCCCCCTGGACGACGAAGCCGGGGATGACGCGGTGGAAGATCACGCAGTTGTAGAAGCGGTGGCGCGCGAGGAACACGAAGTTGTTCACCGTGATCGGGGCGGTCGCGGCGTCGAGGCGAATCACGAAGGTGCCCGCCGTGGTGACGACGTGCGCGTAGTAGGTCTTGGCCGTGTTGATGGTCATCGGCGGCGCGCTCGACCAGTGCAGTGTGTTGACTCGTGCGGACGTCGAGGCCGGGCAGCCGGCCCGCACCGCGATGGCGTTGGCCTGCGCTTGGGTGATCCCACCGGTGGCCGACGCCGGCACGGTCGTCGCCGTCGTCGGCAGCGTGGTGCTGGTCGACAGCGGTGCCGCCGACTTCGGGGAGCTCGACGAGCCGAACAGGTAGGCGGCGGACAGGACGATGACCGCGGCCACCGCGACGATGATCACGGCGCGCTGGATGGTGCGGCGGCGCTTGGCCGCGCGCTGGGCGGCCTGTAGTTTGTGGCGTCGGGCCGCCTTTTGACGTTCGCGTTTCGCAGTTGCCATGGGTGCGAGACTAGTGGCCGTGGGCGGGGGGGCCGTGGGCGTCCGGTAGTTTTGAAGCCATGTCCCTGGTGGTTCAGAAGTACGGCGGCACGTCGGTGGGTGACGCGGAGCGCATCCGCGCGGTGGCCGATCACGTGGCGCGCACCCGTGAGGCCGGCGATCAGGTCGTCGTCGTGGTGTCAGCAATGGGCAAGTTCACCGATGACCTGATCCGCTTGGCGGACGACGTGTCCCCTACGCGACCACCTCGGGAGCTGGACATGCTGCTCACCTCGGGGGAGCGCATCTCCATGGCCCTGGTCTGCATGGCCCTGGCCGCGCGCGGGGTGGAGTCGGCGTCGTTCACGGGATCCCAAGCCGGCATCATCACCGACACCGACCACACCCGGGCCAAGATTCTCGAGATCCGCCCGACGCGCATCGACGAGGCACTGGCGGAGGGTCTCGTGCCGGTGGTGGCGGGCTTTCAGGGGGTGTCGACGGATCGCGACATCACCACACTCGGCCGGGGCGGATCGGACGTCACGGCCGTGGCGCTGGCCGCGGCCCTGTCGGCGGACGTGTGCGAGATCTACACCGACGTGACGGGCGTCTTCTCGGCCGACCCGCGCGTGGTGAGCCGGGCGCGGCGCCTGCCACGAGTCTCCTTCGACGAGATGATGGAGATCGCGGCGACGGGTGGACGCGTTCTCATGCTGCGCTCGGTCGAGCTCGCCCGCCGCCACCACGTGCCGCTGCACGTACGCTCGAGTTTCACCTGGGAACCCGGTACCTGGATCGTGGAGGAGGACCCCACCATGGAGCAAGCGGTCGTGACGGCGATCACCGACGACACATCGGAAGCGAAGATCACGGTGGAAGGTGTGCCGGACCGACCGGGGGTGGCGGCTCGACTCTTTCGAGCGCTGGCCGATCGTGGGGTCAACGTGGACATGATCGTCCAGAACACCGGCGCTAACGGCCTCACCGACATCTCCTTCACCGTGGCCGTCACCGACCTCGACGCCGCCCGCGACACCTGCTGCGAGGTGCAGGCGGAGATCGGAGCCGCGCGGGTGACCTCGGACGACAGCATCGGCCGCGTCTCCATCGTGGGGGCGGGAATGAAGTCGAGCCCCGGGGTCACGGCGCTGATGTTCGAGACCCTCTCGCAGAACGGCATCAACATCGAGATGATCTCCACCAGTTCGATCCGCATCTCGTGCGTGGTGCGCGCGAACCGGGTCGCCGAGTCGGTGCGCCTCCTGCACTCGGCCTTCGGACTCGACGCCGCGTCGTCGTAGACTGTCCGTATGCGCGTGGCGATCGTCGGGGCTTCGGGTCAGGTCGGCACGGTGATGCGCGCCATACTGCGCGAGCGTCACTTCCCGGTGGACGACATCCGCTTCTTCGCCTCGTCGCGTTCGGCGGGCACGACCTTGGACTGGGACGGACGTGCGGTGGCGGTCGAGGACGCCGCGACTGCCGACTTCTCGGGCATTGACGTCGCGCTGGCATCGTCGGGGGCCACGTCGTCGCGCGAGCTGGCGCCGCGCCTCGCGGCGGCCGGCGCCCTGGTGATCGATAACTCGTCGGCGTGGCGCATGGACCCTGACGTCCCCCTGGTCGTGCCCGAGGTCAACGCCCACGCCCTGGCCACGATTCCCAAGGGGATCGTGGCCAACCCCAATTGCACCACCATGGCCGCGATGCCCGTTCTCAAGCCCCTTCACGTGGCCGCCGGCCTGCGGACGCTGGTCGTGTCGACGTACCAGGCGGTCAGCGGCGCGGGTCGCGATGGTGTCAACGAGCTCGCCGAGCAACTCGAGTCGACGGGCGGGCGTGACGTGCGCGCCCTCACCTTCGACGGTTCCGCGCTGCCCTGGGGCGAGGGCGTCAAGTTCCCGGCCACCATCGCCCACAACGTGGTGCCCCTGGCGGGCTCGCTGCTCGACGACGAGTCGGGGGAGACCGGCGAGGAGCGCAAGTTGCGCGACGAGAGCCGCAAGATCCTCGAGATCGACGACCTCGTGGTCGACGCGACCTGCGTGCGCGTGCCCGTCTTCACCGGTCACTCCTTGTCGATCACCGCGGGCTTCGAGCGGCCGTTGACCCCCGAGGAGGCGCTGGCGCTACTGAGCGACGCCCCGGGCGTCGTGGTGCACGACCTACCCACCCCGCGGCTGGTGACCGGCCTCGACCCCACCTACGTGGGACGCGTGCGCCGGGCTCACACGGTACCCAACGGGCTGTCGCTCTTCCTCAGTGGTGACAACCTGCGAAAGGGCGCCGCCCTGAATGCAGTACAGATCGCGGAGGCGTGGCTGGCGATGCGCTAGTCGGGCGAACCTAGTCCGCTCCGTCGCGACCGATCTGGCGCCGGGCCAGGTTGACGCAGTGGTCGCCGAAGCGCTCGTAGAAGCGTCCCACGAGTGCCACCTCCACGGCCACCGGCAGGGCCATCGACCCCGAGGTCAGTTCCGCGGTCAGTGAGACGTGCAGATCGTCGAGCTCGTCGTCGATGTCCTCCATGAAGCCGGTGGCTTCGTGTTTCCCGTCGATGATGACGTCGGTCGCCTCGCGCCAGATGGTCGACGCCACTTCGCCCATTCGTTCGACGAGGCCGCGGCTGCGCGGCGACATCTCGAGGCCCAGGCCCCGCGCGCCGCGTCGCGCGATGTGCTCGGCGAGGTCGCCGTTGCGCTCGACCTCGGGCAGGATGCGCAGCAGGGTAAGCAGTTCGGCGCGCGCGGACGGGCTGAGCGACTCGTGTTCGAGCAGCTGGCGTTCGGCGCGCGCC
>JAJZYE010000046.1 GCA_021806055.1 Actinomycetes bacterium
GGCGGACCGACTGGGAGGACCTCACGGTGTGCGGGGGGCTCACGCTCGGGGACTTCGCGATGTTCACCCACCCGGGCGTTCACTACCGCTGTCAGTTTATGGGAGGGGCTGATCGGCGCTACCGGGATAGAGGTGGTGACGTCCAGTACGTACCGTCGTTCTTTCGCCACTACGGCGTGATGATGCAGCGCCTGGGAATTCGCGTGATGTTGGTGGCGGGTTCGATGCCCGACTCCCGGGGCGAGGTGAGCGTGTCGCTCTATAACGGGGCGACCCTCGAGGAGTGTCGTCGGGCGGGTCGTGACCCCGCGCGACTGCTGATCGTCGAGTGCTCGCCCTACTACCCGCGCACGCTCGCGCTCGAGGGACACGCCAACACCCTGAGCATGGATGACATCGACGTGGTCGTCTACACCGACGCGCGCCCGACGGTCATCGCCAACGAGGAGCCGACGCCCATCGACGAGGCCATCGCGCGTCACGCGGCACCCTTCATTCCCGATGGCGCCACCCTTCAGACCGGCATCGGTGCGGTGCCGAGCCTGGTCGCGCACGCGCTGGCGGCGGGACAGGGTGGGGACTACGGCGTTCACTCGGAGATGTTCACCGACGGCCTCTACCAACTCATGCGCTCGGGGAAGGTGACGAACCAGCGCAAGACGATCAATCGCGGCGTGGGCGTCATCACCTTTAGCGCGGGTAGCCAGGATCTCTACGACTTCATTCACGAAAACACTCTTATTCGCATGGCGCCGGTGCAGTACACCAACGACCCATCGGTGATTGCCCAGAACTACCGCATGGTGAGCATCAACTCCGCCCTCGAAGTGGATCTCCTCGGTCAGATCGGGGCCGACTCGATAGGTTCCCGCCAGTTCTCGGGGGTGGGCGGACACCAGGATTTCGTGGAGGGCACCAGCCTGTCCACGGATCACGTCTCCCTGATCTGCCTGCCGTCGACCGCGACCACGGCGGCGGGGGAGCGGCGCAGCCGCATTGTGGCCTCGATGTCGCCGCAGGGATCGGTGACGTCGCCGCGCCAGCTAGCGGGAGTGATCGTGACCGAGCACGGCGCGGCGGATCTGCGCGGTCGCACGGTGCGCGAGCGAGCACGGGCGCTGGCGGCGGTGGCCGACCCTGAGTTTCGCGACGAGCTCCACGAGGCCGCGTGCCACCTTGGATGACGGCCGGGTCCCATTAGGGTAGGTGGGTGTTAATCGTAAAGGACCTGGGTATCGAGATCGGCGGTCGGCGCCTGCTGGAGCCCGTTTCGTTCACTCTCGGTGACGGCGAGAAGGTCGGCTTGGTCGGCCGCAACGGGGCGGGAAAGTCAACCCTCCTGGCCGTTCTGCTCGGCGAGACGCCCGCCCACCTTCGCCTCGAGGGCAGCGTCATCAACCAGGGGACGCTCGGCCATCTCCCCCAGGAGCCCGTTCCCGGTGGACTGGGCGTGGAGCCCATCGGTCTCTCCCACGTGCTGAGCGCGCGTGGGCTCGACCGGATCGACGCCGAGATGCAGCACGCCCGCCACGCGCTGGCGGAGAACCCCACCGACGAGACGATCGAGCGATTCACCGAGCTCGAGACGACCTTCGGTGAGCGTGGTGGCTACGAGGCCGAGTCCGAGGTGGCACGTCTGGCGGCGGGCCTGGGACTGGACGAGTCGCTCCTGCTGGAGGACCTGGGCTCCCTCTCGGGGGGCCAGCGCCGCCGGGTGGACCTCATGCGCGTCCTCTACGAGGGCCCGGACACGATGGTGCTGGACGAGCCCACCAATCACCTGGACCGTGCGGCGAAGCGTTGGCTTTTCGACGAGATCGAGCGATTTCGCGGTACCGTGCTGGTCATCAGTCACGATCTCCCGCTGCTCGATCGCGCGATCAACCGTGTCCTCTCGCTGCGCGACGGCCAGCTGCGCGAGTACCGGGGCAACTACACGTCGTTCTTGGCCCAGGACGAAGCGCGGCGACTGAGCGAAGAGAAGCTCGCGGCGCACCAGGACGCTGAGATCAGCCGGCTGGCGACGCTCGCCGACTCGATGCGCGGACAGACCGAGCGCCGCGCGCGCCTGGCCAAGGTGCTGGACCGCCGGGTGGACAAGATGCGCGACAGCCGCGTCCAGGTGAGCACGCGCGAACGCACCGTGACGTTCAAACTTCCCGCACCCCCGCGCAGCGGCGACGTCCCCCTGGTGGTCGAGCACCTGGCGGTGCGCTACGGGTCACTCGACGTCTTGCGTGACGTCAACTTCATCACGCGTCGCGAGGACCGGATCGTCATTGTGGGGCGCAACGGCGCCGGGAAATCGTCGTTGCTGCGCTGCCTCGCGGGCACGCAGGCGAGCACCGGCGGACTGGTGACCTTCGGGGCTCACGTGACGGTCGGTTACTTCGCCCAGGAGCACGAGCAGCTGGACTTCTCCAAGACGGTCCTCGAGAACCTCGCGAACGCCACCGTGCCCACCGAGGTGCAGCGCCGTGCGCTGCTCGGGGCCTTCGGGCTCAAGGGGTCGGCGGCACACCAACTCCCGAGCACGCTGTCGGGCGGCGAACGAGCCAAACTCGCCCTGGCCATGCTCGCGGCGTCGAACGCTAATCTGCTGCTGCTGGACGAGCCGACCAACAATCTGGACCCGGCCAGCGTCGACGCACTGGGCGCAGTGATGCGCCAGTGGCGCGGCACGATCGTGGCCGTCAGCCACGAGCGGGCCTTCGTCGAAGCGCTCGAGCCCACACATTGCGTGCTGCTACCCGAGGAGTACTTCGATCTGTGGCGCGACGACTACATGGACCTCATCGAGCGGCGATAAGGCGAGGTGCTCCCTAGCTCTGCTCGGCGGCGACCTTCTGCTCGGCGGCGACCTTCTGCTCGGCGACCTCGCGGTGCACGGCCTCCATGTCGATGGCCTTGACCTGGTCGATGAGGCTCGTGAGTGCGGACTCGGGGAGCGCCCCCGCCTGGGAGTAGAGGACCACCTGCTCACGGATGACCATCAGCGTCGGGATCGACATGATGTTGAACGACGCCGCGAGTGTCTGCTGGTCTTCGGTGTCAACCTTGCCGAAAACGATGTCGGGGTACTTCTCCGACGCCGTCTCGTAGATCGGGCCGAACATCATGCAGGGCGAGCACCAACCCGCCCAGAAGTCGATGAGGACGGTGTCGTTGGACGCGACCACGTCCTCGAAGTTCTCGACGGTCAGTGTGACGGTGGCCATAGCGCCTCCTCGTAGGGGTGGTGCGGAGATGCCCCGACCACCGGTCTCGTTGTGTCCAGTATACCCCTACCGGTATAAATCGTGTCCGTCGTCGAGACGTCGGACCGCGATCGGCGCGGGCGCATCCTCTACTGGGGCGGGCCGCTCGTCAGGGTGACGGTCGCCGTGTGGCTGGCCCCACTGGGGTCGGTCCAGGTCACCACGATCTGCTGGCCGGGACGCTTCGCGTCGATGGCGTGGAGCAGGTCGGTGGGCGTGGTTACCGTAGTGGAGCCGACGCGAGTGATGATCGAACCCGTGACCAGACCGGCGCCGGCGGCCGGGGTCGAGGGAATCACGCCCGCGACGGCGACGCCGGCCGGCGAACCCGCGGTGGCGCTGATCTCGACGCCGAGCAGTGCGGTCGGCCCGATGTGCACGGTGCTCGAGGGTTGAGCGTTGAGGATCTCGTGGGCGATGGTGAGAGCGGTGGCGATGGGGATCGCGTAGCCCTGGGCTGACGACCCGAGCGCGACCGTTGAGGACGCGGCCGTGTCCATGCCCACGACGCGCCCCGTGGCGGTCGTGAGGGCGCCGCCGGAGTCACCCGGGATGAGCGTGGCGTCGGTCTCGATCAGCCCCGACAGGCTCTCCGAGGTCCCGGTGGACGGGTCGCCCGCGGTGATCGACTGGTCGAGTGACGTGACGTGACCGGCGGTCACGGTGGGCGTCCCACCCAGTCCGTCCGCGTTGCCCACGGCGTAGACGCTCTGGCCGACCGTGGCCGGTGAGGACGCGAGCGTCGCGGTGGTCAGTCCGGACGCTCCCTGCAGGCGCAGCACCGCCACGTCCGACGTCGCGTCGTAGCCGACGACGGTGGCGGGGTACGTCTGGTGGTTGCCCAGGTCGGTGACGTGGATCGTGGTCGCGCCGTCGATTACGTGGTTGTTGGTCAGGATCAGACCGTTCGATGAGAGCACGATGCCGGTACCAGCCGCCGCGGACTGCTGGTAGTTCAGCGTGGTGTTGATGTCGACGAGCCCGGCCTCGGAGCGAGTCACCGCCTTGGGAACGGCCGCCGACGTCGACGGCGTGGTGGTCCCGAAGGGGAACGAGAAGCTCGGGCCGCCGTTGCCAAAGGGGGAGGGAAACGTCCCCCCGCCGAGCGCCTGCGGTGACCGCACGGGCGTCTGCTGGGTGCGCCCGATGGCGAAGCCGGCCGCCCCCGCGGCGGCACTCGCCACGACCAACCCCGCGACGACGCCCGCGACGAGGCGCCGGCGGCCCCGGGGGGTGGGGCCACCGGCGACCGTCGCGGTACTCGAGGTGGTCGCACCGTCGTCGAGGGGCTGGGCGCCGAGGGCACCGGCCCCGGGCTCGTGGAGGGGGGACACGGGTTCGTCGAGGGGATCGGATCCTGGGATCATGTCGCTCATGGGAACCTCCCGGTGTGTTGCGAGTGAGGCGGTGTTTCGAGCACCGCTGTCAGTATGGCCCCTGACGCTGAGAATTCTCCAAAGGAGATCAAGAATGAGATAACAATCGAGGCGCTCGCGGGATCCGCCGCCCGGCAGGGACTTTCGACTCTGGGACGGCACTCGTCGACGGGCCTAGGAGAGACGGGGGCCGCTCGTCGTGGCCGCGGGTCTCGCGAGGCGGATTGTGGAGGAGGGACGTGAGGATTGAGGAGTTGGCGCCCTGTGACCTGCGGGCCGTCTTCGAGTTGAACGTGGTGGCGCCGCTGGTCGCGATGCAGGCGGTCCTGCCCGGCCTGCGCGAGCGCGGGTCCGGCGCGATCGTCAACGTGAGCTCGTTGACGTCGCTGCGTGCGTTCGCGGGTCTGGGCGGTTACGCGGCGACGAAGGCGGCCATGAACGTACTGTCGGGTGTGGCGCGCGCGGAGTTCGCCACCGCGGGTGTCGCGGTGTCCTTGGTCTACCCGGGGGTTACCGCCACCGAGTTCCACGATCATCTGCGCGCGAGTCATCTCGTGAGTCGCGGAGAGCCGGTGCGCGCCGTCCCGCCGCAGTGGGCGGCGGCGGCCGTGGCCTTCGCGATCGAGTCCGGTGAGGCCCACGTCCTCGTGGCCGATCCACCGCGAGTCCTGGATCTGGGGGACGCGGAGAGCCTATCACACTTCGTCGCGCGGGCGTCGCACGCACTTGGGTCGTCGTGACGCGGCGACCGGATGGTCGGCGCGGTGACGATACGATTCGTCGTGGTGGCACCCCGCGACGTCCGGTTCGAGCGCGATTTCCTCTGGGGAACGGCGACGTCCGCGTACCAGATTGAGGGTGGTGCCTCGAACACCGACTGGTGGCGTTTCGAGCGCCAGGCGGGGTCGCCGGTCGCGGAGACCTGTGGCGACGCCTGTGACTCGTGGCGACGCTACGAGGAGGATCTCGATATCGTGGCGTCGCTGGGTCTGGACGCCTACCGCTTCTCGCTGGAGTGGTCGCGTATCGAGCCGCGAAGGGGTGTGGTCGATCACGAGGCGCTCGCGCACTATCGGCGCGTCCTCGAGGGTTGTCGTGCGCGAGGTCTGGCCCCGGTGGTGACCCTGCATCACTTCACCCTCCCGCAGTGGGTGGCTGACGAGGGCGGTTTCGAAAGCCCGACCATCGTGGCGCGAATGGCCGAGTACGCCAAGGTGGTGGGTGCGGCATTCGGTGACCTGATCGCGGTGGCCTGCACGATCAACGAGCCGAACATCGTGGCCGCGATGGGCTATCTGGCGGCGATGTTCCCTCCGGGGGTCAGCGACCAGGGTCGCTACGTCGCCGTGAACGAGACCCTACGCGCGTGCCACCGCGCAATGGTTCGCGCGCTGCGCGCGGGGCCCGGGGACTACCCGATCGGCCTGACCCTCTCGATGGCGCAGTACGAGGCGGTGGCGGGTGGCGACGGGCCCCTGGAGGATTTTCGTCGCGAGATGGAGGACGAGTACTTGCGCGGGGTCGACGAGGACGACTTCCTCGGTGTGCAGTGCTACACCAAGCACCTCGTCGGTCCCGATGGCCTCATCTGGGGCGGTGACGGTGAGTGCACCGATATGGGCTACCTCTTCTGGCCCCAGGTGGTGGGCTACACCGTGCGCCGCGCGGCGCAGTGGACCTCGCGCCCGCTCCTGGTCACCGAGAACGGGATCGGTACCGAGGACGACGCGCAGCGCGTGCGCTACCTGGCGGCGGCACTGCGTAGCCTCGAGGACGCGCGCCGTGACGGAGTCGACGTGCGTGGTTACTTCCAGTGGTCCCTGCTCGACAACTTCGAGTGGGTTCTGGGCTACGGGCCACGGTTCGGGCTCGTGGCGGTGGATCGCAGCACCTTCGCGCGTACCGCCAAGCCCTCCGCGGCGTGGTACGCCGAGGCCGTTCGCAAGGCGCGCCGGCGAGCGTGAGCGCCGCCACCTTGACACCGTGCGCGGCCGTATTCGCGGCCGCCGCCGCGCGCCGGGTCGCTCAGCCGCGTCCGCTCGCTCGCTGGACGTAGCGCACTCGCAGCGTGGTGTGGTTCGCCAGGGTGATGGTGAAGGTGAAGATGCCGGCGCGCGTGTGCGGCGCGGTGCGAACCCGTACCGTAAGCACGTGGCCGTTGTCGGCGGTGACCAGGGCGGCGACACCTGCGTGGCTGCGTACGACGGGTCGACCCGTGAACCCCACGCCGACGATACGCACCACCGTGGTGGCGCCCGTGATGGCGTGGCCGATCACGCGCGTGGCACGGGGAGTCACGACCTTGGGTGCGGGGGGTGGCGTGACGACCAGTGAGAACGTGAAGGTTCCGGTGTCGCCTGCGGTGTCGGCCGTTGCCCCGGACGCGGCGTAGGAGCCCGCGGCCAGGGGACCGCCGGTGGTGACCAGGCCGGTGGGCGAGACCACCAGGCTGGGGGTGCCGCTGGTCTGGGTGAAGGTCACCGCGCCGCTGGCACCACTCACCGTGAGCTGGTCGGTGAAGGTGGCCGAGGCCGACGCTGAG
>JAJZYE010000047.1 GCA_021806055.1 Actinomycetes bacterium
GGACGTCTTCTGCGATCGGGGCGCCTTCGACCGCGACGAGGCGCGCACTGTCCTGGGCGCCGCGCGCGACGCGGGGCTCGCGCTGCGCGTGCACGCCAATCAGCTGGCGGACCTCGGCGCGGTGACGCTGGCCCTCGAGTTCGACGCCGCGAGCGTCGACCACTGCACGCACGTCACGGACCGCGACGTGGCCGCGCTCGGTGCCTCGTCCACGGTGGTCACGCTCCTACCGGGCGCGGAGTTCTCCACCCGCTCGCCCTACCCCTCGGCGCGCCGCTTCCTGCGCGCGGGCGCCACCGTGGCGCTGGCCACGGACTGCAATCCCGGCACCTCCTACGTCACCAGCATGGCCCTGATCATCGCCCTGGCCGTGCGCGAGATGGAGCTCAGTCCCGACGAGGCGCTGTGGGCGGTGACGCGCGGCGGGGCGCGGGCCCTGCGCCGTGACGACGTGGGACACCTCGGGGTGGGGGCCCGGGCGGATTTCGTGGTCCTGGACGCGCCGCGCGCGGCCCACCTGGCCTATCGCCCGGGTACGAGCCTGGTCGCCGAGACCCACCGCGCGACGCGCTGACCCTGCCGCGACGCCGGGCGGGCGCGGGGCCGTCGACGGGTGCCCACCCCTAAAGTGCCCCTATGAGCACCCCGTCGGCCCCCGACCTCCCCACCACGCGCGGCGCGCTGCGCGCCAGTGCCTACCGGCCCCGCTCGGTGCGCGAGGAGATCCGCGAGAACCTGGAGGGCCGGATTCGCGAGGGGCGGGCGCTCACGTCCTCGGTGCTGGGCTACGAGGACTCGGTACTGCCCCAGCTCGAGACGGCGCTGCTGGCGGGTCACGACATCATCCTGCTCGGTGAGCGAGGTCAGGCCAAGACGCGCATCATCCGCTCGCTGGTCGAGCTGTTGGACGAGTGGCTGCCCATCGTTGACGGCTCGACCGTGCGCGACGACCCCTTCGCCCCGATCTCCGCGTTCGCCCGCGACCTCGTGGCGCAACTGGGCGACGACACGCCCATCGCGTGGGTGCACCGCAGCCAGCGCTTCGCCGAGAAGCTGGCCACCCCCGACACCTCGATGGCCGACCTGATCGGAGAGGTCGACCCGATCAAGGTCGCCGGTGGCCTCTTCCTGGACGACCCCCACGCGCTGTCCTACGGGCTCGTGCCCAAGTCGAATCGGGGGATCTTCGCGATCAACGAGCTGCCCGACCTCGCCGAGCGGATCCAGGTCGGTCTGTTGAACGTGCTCGAGGAACGCGACGTGCAGATACGCGGGCACCTCGTTCGCCTCGAGCTGGACCTGCTGGTCGTGGCGACGGCCAATCCCGAGGACTACACCAATCGGGGTCGTCTCATCACGCCCCTGAAGGACCGGTTCGGTTCCCAGATCCGCACCCACTACCCCGAGGACCTCTCGACCGAGATCGCGATCATGCACGCCGAGGCGGCGCTCCCGACCTCGCCCGTGCCGATCCGGGTCCCGTGGTTCATCGACGACATCGTCGCGCGCGTCAGCCACGTCGCGCGCCGCTCGCACGTCATCAGCCAGCGCTCGGGGGTGTCCGTGCGCCTGTCGATCGCGAACTACGAGACCGTGGTCGCCAACGCCCTGCGTCGCACGCTGCGCACCGGCGACGCGGCCGTCGTGCCGCGGGTCAGCGATCTGAGCGCGGTCGTCCAGTCCACCCAGGGCAAGATCGAACTCGACACGATGGACGACCAGGAGCCCGACCAGGTGATCGCCGCGCTGGTGGCCCTGGCCGTGCGCCAGTGCTTCAGCGAGCACGTGACCCTGACCGAGGCGCCGGCCATCGTCGCCGCCTTTCGCGACGAGGTCGTCGTGCACACGGGTGACGACCTGGCCGACCAGGCCTACCTGGACGTCCTGGCAACGATGGCGCCGCTCGCCGCGCCGGTGCACCGGCTGGCGGGTGATGACGCCAGCCCGGGCGAGCTCGCCGCCGCGGTCGAGTTCGTCCTGGAGGGCCTCTACCTGACCAAGCGCTTGGCGAAGGACGCGGCGGGACCACGAGCCCTGTACCGCACGCGTGATCGCTCGTGAGCGCGCGCTACGACTTCCGCCGCCGCCGCGAGGACGAGACGGACGATCTGGCGGTCGACGAGTTGCTGCGGGCCGTGTCCGAGGACCTGCTGGAGAGCGGCGATCTGGACGGCGCGCTGGACCGGGTGCTGAGCGAGGGATTCGTGACCGCCGACGGCCGTCGCGTCGAGGGGCTGCGCGACCTGCTGGCCCGCGTGCGCGCGCGGCGCCGCGACCTGGAGACGCGGGCGAACCCCGACGGCGAGCTGCAGCGCTATCGCGAGTGGCTCGACGAGATCGAGGCGCGCGAGGACGCCGAGCTCGACGAGTTGGCGGCGCAGGCCGAGGCCTCGGGCGACGAGCGGCGCGCCGCCGTCACCGGCGAGCTGGTGGCCCAGCGCCGGCTCGAGCGCGAGCTGATGAGCCCGTCGTTGAGCGAGCGCCTCGCCCAGTTTCAGTCCTACGAGTTCGTGTCCTCCGAGGCCCGTGAGCAGTACGAGGAGCTGATGGCCGAGCTGTCGCGCGACGTGCTCGACACCTACTTCGAGCAGGCCAAGGCCGCGCTCGGCGACCCCGATCCGGCGGCCCTGGCCCGGTTGCGTGAGATGATGGACGCCCTCTCGACGATGATCGAGCAGGACCGGGCCGGTGAGCCGCTGTCGCCGTCCTTCGAGGAGTTCATGGAGCGCTTTGGCGACTTCTTCCCCGGAGCGACGTCCCTGGAGGACGTGGTGCGCGCGATGGCCGAGCGGGCCGCGGCGGCCGAGGCCATGTTCAACTCGTTGTCGGGCGAGCGCCAGGGCGAGCTACGCGCGCTCGTCGAGCAGATGATGGCCAACATGGAGCTCAACTTCTCGATGCACCGGCTGATGGCGAACCTGCGCCAGGCGGCACCCGACCTCGACTGGCAGCGGGCGAGTCGCCTTCGCGGCGACCAGCCGACGTCGTTCGCCGACGCCACGTCGCGGGCTCAGGAGCTGGGTGAGCTGCGCGCGCTCGAGGACTTCGTGACGCGGGCCCACCCCGCCCAGGGACTGCCCGAGGTCGACGTCGACGCCGTGCGCCGTCACCTGGGTGACGACGCCGCAGCCCACGTGGCGCGCCTGCAGCGGGCCCTGCACGACCTGCGCGAGAGCGGGTTTGTCGATCGCCACGGATCGCGCACTACGCTCACGGCTCGCGGGGTGCGTCAGATCGGCCAGCAGGCCCTCGTCGAGCTGTTCCGCCAGTTGCGCCACTCGCCGGTCCTCGGCGGGCACCGCGAGGCGTCCCTGGCTGGGGGCGGTGACCGTGAGGAGACGTCCAAGCCCTGGGAGCCGGGCGAGCCCTTCTCACTCAACCTGCCACGCACCCTGCGCAACGCGGTGCTGCGCCAGGGACCCGGCACGCCCGTGCGCCTGCACCCCGACGACTTCGAGGTCGAGGAGTACGAGGCGACGCGTCGCGCGGCGACCGTCTTCGCCATCGACCTGTCGCTGTCCATGGCGATGCGCGGCAACCTGGTCCCGGCCAAGAAGATGGTCCTGGCGCTGACCCAGCTGATTCGCTCGTCGTACCCGCGCGATCTGGCGGCGGTCGTGGGGTTCGGCGAGCTGGCCCAGGAGCTGCGCATCGAGGACATCCCGGCACTGACCATCGACTACAACTACGGGACGAACCTCCAGCACGCGCTCGCGCTCGGGCGCCACCTGTTGCGCGGCGAACGCGGGGAGCGCCAGATCGTGGTCGTCACCGACGGCGAACCCACGGCGCACCTCCAGGATGACGGCCAGCCCTTCTTCTCGTGGCCGCCGGTGCGCGAGACCCTCGAGCGCACGATGGCCGAGGTGCTGCGCTGCACGCGCGCGGGGATCGTCATCAACGTCTTCGCGCTGGACACCGAGCGCACGCAGTTCCCCTTCGTCGAGCAGATCGCGCGCGTGAACGGCGGGCGTACGTTCTACACGTCGGTGGACGAGCTGGGAGGCTACGTGCTCGACGACTTCGTGCGCCACCACCGGGCCGGATAGAAAGTACTCTTCACCAGGTATTACTCAATTTCCATTTGCATTGTGGCGCATTTGCCGCCACAATGACACCGTTGTAATTACAACGATGGTGGGAACGGGGGTGTGACAGCGTGGAGATCGTCGAACTACTGAGCGGCCTGGAGGATCAGGGGTGGCAGGCTCGCTCGAACTGCATGGGTGTGGATCCGGACCTCTTCTTCCCCGAGCGCGGCGCGTCGACGCGCGAGGCCAAGGAGGTCTGCCGGGGCTGCGTCGTGCGCGAGGAGTGTCTCGAGTACGCCCTCGACAACGGCGAGAAGTTCGGGATTTGGGGTGGGATGAGCGAGCGCGAGCGCCGTCGCCTACGCCGGGTGCGGGCCCTGGAGCGTCGCTCCCAGGCTGGGTGACGCCGCGAGGCGCGCCTCGATCGTCGCGTCCTCGCTCAGGGCCAGTTGCGCCCATCGCGCCGGGTCCTCGCGATCGAGAACGGCGCGCGGCGCGAGGCCGACCAGTTCCGCGTGGTCGACGCCCCGAGGTGCCAGGTGGTCCACCTGGTCGTAGACCTCGCTGAGGCGCACCGCCCCCACGTCGACCACGTTGCAGCTCACCTGCGCGTCACGCCCGATCGCGAAGCCCAGCGTGCGAAGGCCCGGTCGGCGCAGGGCCGTGGCGATGGCCCGCGCGGTCTCGATCGGGGTGTCGGCGAGCCAGAGGTTCCAGGCGACCAAAATGGGCCGGCACCCGACCGCGGACGACCCCCGCGACGCGCTGGCCCGTGCCGGTCCCCGGTCCGGGGCCAGCGCCTCTCGCAGGCCCCGGCGCACCTCGGGCAGCGTGCGCGTGGTGCCGTCGGGGAGCGGGCCGTAGAAGTAGACGGGCACGAGCCAGGCGTCGGCCAGCCAGCGCCCCAGGGTGTCGCGCAGGGCGCACGCCTCGTGGGCCCGCGCGGGGTCGAGGGCGACGAAGGGCACCACGTCCACCACGCCATTGCGAGGGTGCACGCCGGCGTGGTGGCGCAGGTCGATCAGGCGGTAGGCGCGCGTCGCGAGGGCGATCGCTGACTCGAGCAACGCGGCGGGCTCGTCGATCAGGGTGAAGACGGAGCGGTGGTGGTCAGGGTCGTGATGGCGATCGCGCAGTGCTGGTCCAGCGACGTGCGCCAGGTCATCGAGGCGCGCGAGGTCGCGACCCTCAGCTATGTTGACGACGCACTCGAACACCCTGGTGCATTACTGCCAGTCGGTGGGCGAGAAGCGACGCCGGCGTGCGCGCTGGAGGCGACGACGCTCGCGCTCGCTCTTGCCCCCCCACACACCGTGGTCGACGTGATTCTCCAGGGCGTACTCCAGGCACTGGGCGGCTACCGGGCAGGTGGCGCAGATCTTCTGCGCGCGCAGCACGCCGATGCCATCGCGGGGAAAGAAGGTGCCCGCCGGGTAGTCCCGACACTTTCCGTCGGCCATCCACTCACTTGTCATGTGCCACCCCCGTCGGTCTCACGTTCCCAGCGTAGTCACCCCTAGGTGTCTCTTCGGTTACACTGCGCGACACGTGTTCACAAGCGTGCCCCGGGGTGCGCGGCGCCGGAGCCCGCGTGCGATGCCGGTAGAGTGGACCCGGGCCAACCGAAGGAGCACCGTGAGTCAGGTCCCCAGCACCGAGACCACCGAGACACCCGAGCCCGTGGGCCACGTGCAGGTGGTGTACCTGGGGCCCGTGGCGCCGCACTGGGAGTGCCGCATGGTCTTCGGGGACGAGGAGCAGATTCAGGCGTTCGTGGATCGGGTCGACGCGCGGCTGCGCTTCCTGCCGCCCCACGATCCCCAGTTCCGCCGCAATCGCGAGCGCGTGAACCGCGACGCCGAGCGCGAGAACTTGATCGTGGAATGGAACCTCGGCTACGACGAGGAAGATTAGGCCAACGGCGAACTGGTGACCCGCTCGTACCAGGCGGCCGGGTCGTCGAGCTCGGCCGCGGACGGGAGACCGTCCACTCGTAGCAGGGCGTCAAAGACGCGCAGCGAGTGCTCGTCGGCGAGCACCTCCACGAATCGGTGGGCGGCGTCGTGGTGGGGCCCTTGGGTGGCGATGCCGAAGAGGGCGCCCGCGGCGTCCTCGCCGCGGGCGTCACTGCGCTGATGGCGCCGGTACGCCTCGACCAACTGCGGACGCGGTCCTAGGAGGCGGCGCGTCACGTCGTGGGCGGCGGCGTCGAAGAAGGCCGTCAGGGCGGCCGCCGCGGCGTTGATGGCGCGGGTCGCCTCGCTCTCCTCGGGCAGCGCGATGCCGTCGAGGAGGGAGGACGGATCACCCAGCAGCGCGGCGAGGTCGTCGGGGCGCATCATCGACTGCAGCCGACTCATCAGATCCTGCTGGATCGCGCTGGCCTCGCGCACGGCGTCCAGGAGCAGGGCACGCAGCGCGTCGCCGGTGCCCGGCTGGGTGAGCACGAGCGAGGCGACGAGCTCTTGGGCGACGGCGAACACGTAGACCTCGTCGCGCTCCAGCGACCACTGGTCGGCGAACGCGCTGACGTTGTTCACGACGATCATCTGGTCCGCCGCCAGCCGCGGCAGCGGCAGCACGGCGAGGGACCACGCCCGCTCGGAGAAGTGGCCGGCGACCGAGCCCAACTGGAATCCCGTCACCAGCGGACCCAGGGTGTTGAGCAGCTGCTCCATGAGGGGGTTGGCACCGTCGTCGGCCTCGACGATCGCGGTGGACGTCGTGGCCTGGTGGAGGCTCGGTTCGATCAGGGGTCGCCACTGCGCGAGCGCCGCCAGGGTCAGGCCCGAGCGGTTGACCGCGCTGAGGGTGGGCTCGCGCGCCACGCCAAACAGCGCGTCGACGTGGCGCGCGACCAGGGGGGTGAGTTCCTCGAGGCGCTGGCGCTCGCGGGGCTCGGGGTTGGGGTCCCCGTCGGTGCCGCGCGCGACCGACAGTGCCAGCTGGGTGGCGGTGTCGAACCAGGCGTTCGGTCCCTGCTGGCCCAGGACGTTGAAGAGGTCCCCGAAGAGGGGGCCGAAGGGATTGTCGCTCACGAACACAACATAGAGGGTGACGCCTCGCGGGTGCCGGGGTGCCCGCGGGACCGGC
>JAJZYE010000048.1 GCA_021806055.1 Actinomycetes bacterium
GGGGCGCACGGGGCGCTGGCGCGCGAGGGTGGCGTCTCGGCGACGCGGCCGATCCTGCTCGATCGCTTCCTCGACGACGCCGTCGAGGTCGACGTCGACGCCGTGCGTGACGCGTCGGGCGACCTCTTCATCGCGGGCGTGATGGAGCACGTGGAGGAGGCCGGCGTGCACTCGGGCGACTCGGCGTGCGCGCTGCCGCCCCAGACTCTGAGCACGGCGGTGCTGGCCGAGTTGCAGCGCTACACGCGGGCGATCGCCGACGCCCTGGACGTCGTGGGTCTTATCAACGTGCAGTATGCGGTGAAGGACGAGGAGGTCTTCGTGCTCGAGGCGAACCCCCGGGCCAGTCGCACGGTGCCCTTCGTCGCCAAGGCCACCGGTGTCCCCGTCGCCCAGGTGGCGGTACGGGTCATGATGGGTGAGACGCTCGCGGGGCTGCGCGAGGACGGACTGGTGCCGCACGCGACGCCCCATCCGGACTACGTGAGCGTGAAGGAGGCGGTGTTGCCCTTTAGTCGCTTCCCCGGCGTGGACACGGTCCTGGGTCCCGAGATGCGCTCCACCGGTGAGGTCATGGGTGTGGGCGAGAGCTTTGGCATCGCCTTCGCCAAGGCGCAGCTGGCTGCGGGGACTCGACTGCCCGACCGCGGCCAAGTGTTCCTCTCGCTGGCCGATCGGGACAAGGTGGCGGGCCTGGAGCTGGCTCGCCAGCTGGCGGCCCTGGGCTTCACGCTGGCCGCGACCGTGGGCACCGCGGGCTACCTGCGCGCCCACGACGTCGCGGTCGCGACCCTGGTGGGCAAGATCGGTATCGGCGAGCCGGGCGTGGACGCGGTGCAGGCCATCGCGTCCGGTGCCGTGCAGATGGTCGTGAACACGCCATCGGGCAAGGGCGCGCACGCCGACGGGGCGGCGATTCGTGGCGCCTGCGTCACCCACGGCGTCGCGTGCCTGACGACGATGGCCGCGGGCTTCGCGGCCGCGCGCGGCATCGACGACTCGCGGGCGCGAGGGTGGCGCGTGGCGTCGCTGCAGGAGTTGCACGGGTGAGCGTGGACCTGTCGACCCGAGTGGGTGACGTGGCGCTGCGCTCGCTGGTGCTGACCGCGGCGGGCACGTCGGGCTACGGCGATGAACTGGCGGGCTACGGCGACCTGCGTGAGCTGGGCGGCGTCGTCGTCAAGTCGCTGGCGGCCTTCGCGTGGGAGGGGAACCCGTCGCCACGGGTGGCCGGCTGGGGCGATCACCTGCTCAACGCCGTGGGCCTGGCGGGTCCCGGCGTCGCGGCGTGGCGGCGGGACTGGCTCCCGGCGCTGGACGAGCGCGGGGTCAGCGTCGTTGGTTCGATTTGGGGCCGAACGGTGGACGAGTTCGCCGCGGCCGCGGCCGCGATGCAGGGCTCGTCGGTGGTCGCGCTGGAGGTGAACGTCAGCTGCCCGAACCTCGACGAGCACGCCACGCTCTTCGCGTATTCGGCGCAGGCGACGGCCGACGTGGTGGCCGCGTGCGGCGTGGCCGAGGTGCCGTTGTGGGTCAAGCTGAGCCCCAACACGCCGGACCTCGTCGAGATCGCGGGGCGCGCCCTGGACGCCGGTGCCGAGGGGTTGGTGTTGGTGAACACGCTGCTGGGACTGGTCATCGACGTGGAACGACGCGCGGCGACGCTGGGCCACGGCACCGGGGGCGTCAGCGGCCCGGGCCTCTTCCCGGTCGCGCTGCGCGCGGTCTACGAGTGCCGCGCCGCCTATCCGACCGTGCCGATCGTGGGGGTGGGTGGCGTACGCCGCGTGGAGGACGTGGTGGCCATGGTGATGGCGGGCGCCGACGCCGTCGAGGTGGGCTCGGTGACGTTCGCCGACCCGCGAGCACCGTGGCGCCTGCAACGGGGCGTGGCGCGCTGGCTGCGCCGTCACGGCGTGGCCCGCCTCGATGAGATCCGCGGGGCCGCCCATGGCTGAGCTCTTCGGCGCTCGGCTGCGCGAGCGTCGCCGAGAGCTCGGCGCGCTGTGCGTGGGGATCGATCCGAGCGCGTCGGTGCTCGAGAGCTGGGGGCGGCCACCCACGATCGAGGGACTGGAGTACGTCGCGCGCGAGATCCTCGAGGTCGTGGGCGAGTTAGTGGCGGTGGTGAAGGTCCAGGTGGCGTTCTTCGAGCGATTCGGGTCCGCGGGGCTGCGCGTGCTCGAGAGTCTGCTCGGCGACGCGCGCGACGTCGGGGTCGTGACGATCGCCGACGCCAAGCGCGGCGACATCGCGAGTACCAACGAGGGGTACGCCGAGGCGTGGCTCGGTGCCGGTTCGCCCCTGCGCAGCGACGCGGTCACGGCCTCGCCCTACCTGGGGGTCGCCGCGCTGGCGCCCCTGTACCGGGTGGCCGCCGAGACTGGGCGAGGTGTCTTCGTCCTCGCGGCGACCTCGAACGACGAGGGCCGCCTCGTCCAGGACGCGCGCGACGTGCAGGGTCGGCGGGTGCGCGACCTCGTGCTGGACGACGTGGCGGCGTACAACGACCGCCTCGACGGCCTCGGATCGCTCGGGGTGGTGCTCGGGGCCACGCGCGAGCCCCCGGCGTTCGACCTGTCGCGTCTGGGCGGCCCGGTACTGGTGCCCGGGGTGGGGACCCAGGGCGGGTCCCTGGAACAGGTCGCGCGCCTGAGTGCGGCGTGCGCGCCCGACACCGTCATCGTGAACGTGAGTCGCGCCATCGCGGCGGCGGGACCGGATCGCCGGGCGCTGCGTGACGCCACGCGCCGGTGGCGCGACGACGCCGCCGTGCTGTGAACGAAACGGAGAGGTGCGCGGCGGAGTATTCTTTGCCCGTGACTCCGACTCCACCCTCGCTCACTCAGGAACAGCGTGTCGAGGCGTCGCGCGTGGCCGTGGCGAATCGCCGCCGGCGCGCCGAGGTCAAGCGCCTCGTCAAGGCGGGTGAGCTCTCCCTCGAGGAGATCTTCGAGTTGGCCGACCACGAGGAGTGCGTCGCGCAGATGCGCGCCTACGACTTGATCAGCGCCCTGCCGGCGATCGGCGAGGTCAAGGCGGCGCGGATCATGACGCGCGCCGCGATTGCCCAGACACGCCGTATCCGCGGGCTCGGACCCAAGCAGCGCGCCGAACTGTTTCGCGCCCTTGTGCGCTGAACCCCTCGTCGTGGTGGTGATCGGCCCCGGAGGGGTCGGCAAGGGGACGTTGGTGCGCCGGGCCGTGGAGCGCGATCCCGCTCTGACACTGAGCCGCAGCTGGACGACGCGCCCACCGCGGGCGGGCGAGCACGGTGACGAGTACGTCTTCGTGGATCGCGAGACCTTCGAGCGAGCCGTCGACGATGGGTACTTCCTGGAGTGGGCGCAGTTCCAGGGCAATATGTACGGCACGCCCCGTCCGAACCTGGATGGCGGGGGCGACGTGCTGCTCGAGATCGAGGCGCAGGGGGCCGAGCAGGTCCGTCGGGAGTTCCCTGACGCCGTGATCATCCTCGTGCGCGCCCCCTCGCTGTCGGAGCTGGAGGAGCGATTGCGCGCCCGCGGTGACCCGGAGGGCCACGTGCAGCGGCGCCTGGCCAGCACCGCCACGGAGTTGTCCGACGGGGAGCGCCTGGCGACCCACGTCGTCGTCAACGACGACGTGGAGCGAGCAACCGACGAGATCCTCTCTATACTGGAGGCGGTTCGCCGCGAGCGACGGGCCGCCGCCGACGAAGGACTGACTTGATGGCTGAACGCCCCACACTCGTAGACCCTCCCATTGAGACGTTGCTCGCCCAGGTGGGTGACTCCAAGTTCACGTTGGTCGCCGTGGCCGCCATCCGGGCCCGGGAGATCAACGAGTACTACAACGGGCTCGGCGCGGGCCACGGATCGGTGATCCCGCCCCAGGTGTCGTCGCTGTCGAACAAGTCGCTGTCCCTGGCCCTGCAGGAGCTCTACGAGGGCAAGCTGGTGTTCCACCGGCCCACCCCCGAGGAGTTGGACGCCGAGCGCGAGGCGGCGGCGGCGCAGCAGGCACATCAGGAGGGCGTCAGCGATCTGGACGCCTTCACGGATGCCCTCCGCGACGCCTGAGCGGTCGCCGGCGTACGTTGTTCTAGGGGTCTCCGGCGGCATTGCGGCGTACAAGGCGGTGGAGGTGCTGCGGCGCCTGCGCGAGCGGGGCTTTGACGTCGCACCGGTGCTGACTCGCGAGGCGACGCGCTTCGTGGGTGCGGCGACCTTCTCCGCGCTGGCCAGCGAGCCGGCGCGCATCGAGTTGTACGGGGACCACGTCACGCCGATTCCGCACACCTACCTCGGCCAGCGAGCTGACGTCGTGGTCGTCGTGCCGGCCACCGCGCACCTGATCGCTCGCTACGCCGCCGGCCTGGCCGACGATCTGCTCAGTGCGACTCTGATGGCGACGCGCGCGCCGGTCCTGGTGTGCCCGGCGATGCACACCGAGATGTACGAGCAGCCGTCGGTGCAGGAGAACCTGGCGACGCTGCGTCGACGTGGCGTGATGGTGCTCGAGCCCGACTCGGGGGCGCTCGCCGGCGGTGACGCCGGGCTGGGACGGCTGCCCGACGCGTCCGTGATCGTGGATCTGGTCGCGCGCATCGTCGAGGGGTACCGGGGACCGCTCAGCGGGTACCGGGTCCTCGTCAGCGCGGGCGGGACGCGCGAGCCGATCGATCCAGTGCGAGTGATCACCAATCGCTCGTCGGGTCGCCAGGGCTACGCCGTGGCCGAGGTGGCCCAGCGCCTCGGGGCGCACGTGACGCTGGTCAGCGCCGCGCGCCGTGAGCTGGCGCTGGACGTGACGACCGGTGTGGAGGTGATCCCGGTCGACACCGCGGCCGAGATGGCCGAGGCCCTCCTGGAACGCGCGCCCGACCAGGACGTCGTGATCATGGCGGCGGCGGTCGCGGACTACACCGTGTCGCGCGCCGCACAGAAGATCAAACGTGATGGTACCGAGCGCTCGCTGGTGCTGCGCCCGACCCTCGACATCCTGTCCGCGCTGGTCGCGGCGCGTGCGCCGGGCCAGGTACTGGTGGGATTCGCGGCGGAGACCGAGGACGTGCTGGCCCACGCGCGCGAGAAGCTCGAGCGCAAGGGTGTGGACCTGCTCGTGGTCAACGACGTCAGCGCTCCGGGTGCGGGGTTCGATCACGAGACCAACGAGGTGACGATCCTCGGGCGCGACGGCTCGCTCACGTCGGTCTCGCTGCGCGCCAAGGCGGACGTCGCGCTCGCGATCTTGACTAGGGTGGCTGCATTGTTAGCCCAAGGAGACAGATGAGCGAGCGGACCCTCTTCACGTCGGAGTCGGTGACCGAGGGACACCCCGACAAGATCGCCGATCAGATCTCCGACGCGGTGCTCGACGCGATCGTCGCCCACGATCCCGAAGCGCGCGTGGCCTGCGAGACGCTGCTGACCACGGGCCTATGCGTGGTGGCGGGCGAGATCACGACCACGGCCATCGTGGACATCACCGCCATCGCGCGGCGCACAATCCTGGACATCGGCTACGACGACACCGCCAAGGGCTTTGACGGGCGCACCTGCGCCGTGCTGGTGTCACTCGACCAGCAGAGCCCCGACATCGCCGACGGCGTGAACACGGCCTACGAGCACCGCACCGGTTCGGGTGGCGAGGACGCCATGAACGCCCTCGGCGCTGGCGACCAAGGGATGATGTTCGGGTACGCCTGCGACGACAACGAGGACTTCATGCCCGTGCCGATCTGGCTGGCGCACCGTCTGTCGATGCGCCTCTCCCAGGTCCGCCGCTCGGGCGAGTTGGACTATCTGCGCCCCGACGGCAAGACCCAGGTCACGATCGCCTACGAGAACGGCGAGCCCGTCGCGGTGGACACGGTTCTCGTGTCCACCCAGCACGACGACGGCTACGACAACGCGACGTCGATTCGTCCCGACGTGATCGAGCACGTGATCCGCCCGATGCTGCCCGCACACCTGGACTCGAGCTCGATGAACATCTTCGTGAACCCCTCGGGCAAGTTCGTGTTGGGTGGCCCGCACGCCGACGCGGGGCTCACGGGCCGCAAGATCATCGTCGACACCTACGGCGGGATGGCGCGCCACGGCGGCGGGGCCTTCTCCGGCAAGGATCCCTCCAAGGTCGACCGCTCCGCGGCGTACGCGGCGCGCTGGGTGGCCAAGCACGTCGTGGCGTCCGGCGCGGCCCGTCGCTGCGAGGTCCAGGTGGCCTACGCCATCGGCGTGGCTCGACCGGTGTCGGTGCTGGTCGAGACCTTCGGCACCGAGCGCGTCGATCGCGCGAAGATCGCCAAGGCGGTCGACTCGCTGTTCGATCTGCGACCGGCGGCCATCATTCGCGACCTGGACCTGCGACGTCCGGTGTACCAGCGCACGGCCGCCTACGGCCACTTCGGCCGTAGCGATCAGGGCTTCACGTGGGAGCAGACGCCTCGTCTGGACGACCTGCGTCGGGAGCTCTCGCTGCCCTAGTGGCGCCGCTGCGGGTCATCACCGAGGTGGCGGCCCTCGACCGCCCCTTCGACTACGCCGAGAACCCGGCCCTGGGCCCCATCGGGGTCGGTGACCGGGTGCGCGTGGAGCTGCACGGGCGCTCGGTGCGCGGCTGGGTGGTGGCCCAGGTCGCCAGCGAGCGCGAGCTCAAGAACGTACGCAAGTGGCTGGGCTACGGCCCGCCGCCCTCGATGATCGACCTGGTGGAGTGGGCGAGCGATCGGTGGTGTGGGCCGCGGGCGCGGTTTCTCCTGGCCGCGTCGCCGTCGCGGGTGGTGACGATCCTCCCCGTCGCCCCGCCGGCCGCACCACTCGCCACCGCGACGATCCCCGTCGCCGCGCACTACGCGCCGGGAGTCGTGCAGCTGTCACCGACGACCGATCCCCTGGGTCTGATCCTGCACGCCTACGAGTCCACCCGCCACCGGGAGGGGTCGCTGGTGGTGCTCGTGCCGAGCGACGCGTGGGCCGCGCGCCTGCGCGGTCGTCTGGAGCAGCGCGGGTGCGCGGTCGCGGGCGG
>JAJZYE010000049.1 GCA_021806055.1 Actinomycetes bacterium
GGCCCCATCGCGCTCGAGGTCTCGTTCGGTATCGGTGATGGTCATCAGTCCCCCTAGTCCGCAGCGTTCATGGCGACGTACAGCACGGCGGCGACCACGCCCAGCACCAGGGCGAAGCTCAGCGCCGCCCACTGCACCGTGCGGCGCTGACCGCTCGGGACCACCAGGTCCCGGCCGGCCACCTTCCAGCTCGTCCACATCGCGGCCAGCGTCCCGGCCACCATGACGCCAACCTGCACGCCGATGATTCCCGAGTTGGCGCCGATGTTCGACGTGCGGTACAGCGTTGACGTGGTCGAGCCCGCCCCGAAGAGGTGACCCACCGCCGGGATCACGCGCGGCGCGTGCTGGAAGAACTTCGGCAGCTGGCGGGCGAAGTAGTCGGCACCCACCACCGGGATGAGCCCGTACATGAGCGGCACGAAGTACGTGCGAAAGACACTCGTGCGGTCGACGAAGGCCCGCCCGCCCGCCGGCACGACGTAGTCACGGGCCACGAAGACCTTGGCGAAGACCCACGCGGTGCCCGCCATCACGGCGGCCACCAGGGCGATCACGCCCAGGTAGTCGATCGGGTTCGGGTACTGGGGGAAGTTGGTGTGCGCGTTCAGCCAGTTGTCCATGCGGCCGAAGAACGGCAGCGCGTTGACCTGCTGGTAGACCACCAGCCCCCACAGCAGGGCCACGGCCCAGGCAACGTCGGCGCGACGCCGCGTGGGCGCCACCACCGAGGTGAGGGGCTTTTGGAGGTAGAGGCCGATGTTGTCCGACGGGCAGGACTTGTAGCACTCGGTGCACAGACCACAGGTCAGGTTGGAGTCGGCGCTACCGGGCCACGTGTACCACGGGCACCCGTAGCCGTCCTCGCTGCCGCGCATGCAGTCTTTCGTCGTGCAGTTGAAGCACACCTCGCGGTCGCGCGTGCGAAAGCCCGCGACCGAGCCCATCGAGCCGACCGTGCCGATGAGCGCCGTGAGCGGGCACACGTAGCGACAGAAGCTGCGCCGCTCGAAGAACATGAAGAACGCCAGTGCGCTGCCGACGATGCCCAGCACCATGAAGCTGGTCGACGCGGGGTTGCCCGGACCGGCGATGTTGAAGAACTCCTCGATCCAGGTGAGCAGCAGGAACGCCCCCACCGAGAGGAGGAACCCGTACTGGCCCACGACCTCGGGGACCTTCAGGCCCACGCCCACGCTCGACGGGGTGCGCCGCCAGAAGGTGTGGCGCTGGACCCACTCGGCGAAGCCGCCGAAGGGGCACATCGCGCACCAGGCGCGGCCCACGACCACCATCATCACGAAGACCAGGCAGAACCAGACGTACCAGGTGATCGCCGTCGCGAAGTTGAGGCCCGGCACGAGCGTCCCCAGGAGCCCGATGCCGATCACCAGCCAGAAGATGATCTGGTTGGGCAGGATGAGCATGAACTGGAGCTTGCGGTTGTGCAGCAGTCGCGCGACCCGAGGGTTGCGCGCGACGTCGAGCCCCGGCGAGGGGTCGGTCGACGTGAACCGCTCCTTGGCGCCGGCGCGCTCGGGTGGGCGCGTGCGGATCGCCACGGCGACCGGGTCCACGAGGTGGGACCCCCGCCCTGACGGCACCTCTTCTCGTACCTCGACCACCATGACCCCTCCGATCCATTCGTTTCCGAATGAGTACTTCAGTACTTAAGTAGTAGTATTCTGCTACTGGTTCATCTACGTACTATCACTGAGGGGCCTCCGTGTCAAGTACGCAGGCGAAGTGCGAGGGCGTAGGTGAGGGAATTACGGACGATGACAGGGGGTAGCGGTGGGGGTAGTGTTCGCGAGGGGTGCACGAATAGAGCCGAGAGTGACGTCACGCACGAGACCACCAGAAGTCGGCCACCGAGGGATCGGTCACGGACGCGACGTCCCCGAGTACGGAGACGACCACCGTGATTGACCTCACCCCCAGCACCGACACGGCCTCGCTGACCGCGTCCGAGAGCGCCAACACCGCGTCGTTGATTCGCGTCCTGATCGTGGACGACCACGCGCTCGTGCGCGAGGGAACCCGCCAGATCCTGGACCTGGCCGATCGCATCGAGGTCGTGGGACTCGCCGGCTCGGGTGAGGAGGGGCTCGAGGTCCTCGAAGGGCTCCCGGTGGACGTCGCCCTGGTCGACGTCAACCTCCCGGGAATGAGCGGCCTGGAGCTGGCGCGCACAATCACCGGCACGCGATCCGACGTGCGCGTCGTCATCCTGAGCGCGTTCGACGAGCACGCCTACGTCACCGAGGCACTCGAGATCGGGGTCGACGGCTACCTGCTCAAGACCACCAGCGGCCGCGAGCTGGTCGACGCGGTGCGCGCCGTCGCCGACGGCATCTTCGTGCTGGACCGCGCCATCTCCCAACGGCTGATCCGGCGTCGGCGCCGCGGACCCGACGCGGTCAATCCACTCACGCGCCGCGAGACCGACGTCCTGGAGCTCCTGGCCCAGGGGCGCTCGAACAAGCAGATCGCCGCAGAACTGCAGCTGGGACTGCGCACCGTCGAGAGCCACGTCTCGAACCTGCTGGGCAAACTCGGCGTCACCTCTCGCACCGAGGCCGTGACCTACGCACTGAACCACCGCCTGGTGCCCGGCTCCGCCTTTGGAAGCTATGAGCCAGACCACCGAGACGATTAGCTACCCCTCGGCCGCCCGCCGCGCCCTGCGCCCGCCGATCCACGACCCGCGCTTCTGGGCGATCCAGCTCGTCGTCGTGGGGATCGTGATCATCCACTTCTACTTCGACGTGCACCCGGCCCTGCTCGGCGGCGAACTCGTGGACAGCGTGCCGGTAGCCGCACTGGTCCTGCCGATCGGGTACGCCGGCATGCGCTACGGGTTCGCCGGGTCCTTCGCGACGGCGGCGTGGGCCACCCTGCTCTGGCTGCCCGACCTGCTGCTGCCCCACGACGAGGGCCACGTCCTGCCCGACGTGATGAACCTGGTGATCGTCCTCGCGGCCTCCTTCGTCTTCGGCCAGGTCATCGAGTCCGAGCGCCTCGCCCACCGACGCATCGAAGAGGCGACGGCGCGTGCCCTCGCGGTCGAGGTGGGCTACCACCAGCTCTTCGAGGCCAACCGCTCCCCCATCCTCGTCGTCGACGACGCCCCCGTCGTGCGCGACGCGAACCCCGCCGCGCGCACCGTCTTCGGCGACGCCACCATCGGCGCGTCGTGCACCGACCTGCTCGCCGGCGACGTGAGCGACCTCGCCGGCTCGGTGATCTCGCTGCCCGACGGGCACGACTACCGCGTCGACGTCACCTCGATGCCCAGCGTCGACGGCCGACGCCTGCGCCAGGTCACCTTCGACGACGTCACCGAAGAACGCCAGGAACAGCGCCAGGCCCGGTACTTCGCCCAGCTGGTCGTCCAGGTCGAGGAGGACCAGCGTCGCCGCCTCGCGCGCGAGCTGCACGACGAGCCGCTCCAGCTCTTCTTGCACCTGGCCCGACGCCTCGAGGCCCTGGCCGAGACGACCGCGGTGCCCGCCGAGGTGTCACGTGAGCTCGCCGACGCGCGCCACCAAGCCCTCGACGCGGCCAGCCGACTGCGCACGCTCTCGCGGGACCTGCGCCCGCCCGCCCTCGACGAGCTCGGGCTGGTGGCCGCCCTCGCCAGCCTGGTCGCCGACCTCGACGACAGCGGCGGCGCGACCGTGGACCTCGAAGTCGACGGCCTGGCGGGCCGGCTCTCACCCGAGCTGGAGCTGGCCGCGTTTCGCATCGCCCAGGAGTCACTGCGCAATGCGCTACGCCACGCGAGCGCGAACCACGTCGTGGCCCGTCTCGAGAAGGGGCCCACCGCGCTCACGCTCACCGTCACCGACGACGGGCGCGGCTTCGACCCCGCTCAACCACGCAGCGCCGACGCCGCGCCGTCACTCGGACTGGTCGGGATGCGCGAGCGAGCCCGTCTCCTGGGCGGCACGTTCGACGTCCGCTCCTCGCGCGCGGGCACGACCGTCGAGGCGGTGCTGCCCCTCGACGCCGCGTCGGCGCCGCGGCCGATCACCGCCCGTTCCTGAGGGAGTCGCCGCGGGTCGTTTTCGCTAGCGTGGAGCCATGAGTAGAGCGGCGCGCGTGGCGATCCTGGCCGTCACGATGATCGTGGCCCTCGGCGGGGTGAGCGCGGCGGCGACCACCTGGCCGCGCGCGCGTCTCGCGACGCTGCCGAGCGGCGCCCACGGACTCGCGCAGGGCTACCTACCGGTACTGGCCTGCGCCAGCGCGGGCAACTGCGTCGCCGCGGGCGACTACCTCGACGCCCAGGGCAACACCCAAGGCGTCCTGCTCAACGAGGTGCGTGGCGCGTGGCGCGCGCCGACCACGATCGCGGCGCCGTCGGGCGCGGCGAGCACCCCGGGCGTGACGCCCACCAGCGGCGCCTGCTCGTCCGCCGGCAACTGCGTCGTCGTCGGCTCCTACCAGGACCGCTCGGCCAACGTCCAGGCCTTCGTCGTGGACGAACGACACGGGGCGTGGTCGCGGGCCACCGAGGTGGCGCTGCCGGCCAACGCGGTCGCCTCGGGCCAGAGCGCCCAGCTGCGGGCCGTGGCGTGCGCCGCGAGCTCCTGCAGCGCCGTGGGCACCTACCTCGCCAGCGCGTCGCCGTCGCCCGTGACCGAGGGAATGACCCTCACCTCGACGGGGGGCGCGTGGTCGCGGGCCACCGAGGTGGCGCTGCCGGCCAACGCCGGGCCCACGCCCTACGTGACCCTGGCCGAGCTGGCCTGCGCACCGACGGCCGGGGGCGACTGCAGCGCGACCGGCTCCTACCTCGACGCCAACAACGCCACCCACGGCCTGATCGTCAACGAGGTGAACGGCGTGTGGCGCGCCGGGATCGAGATGGTGCCCCCCGCCAACGTCAACGCCGTCCCCCTGATCCAGCTGAGCTCGCTCGCCTGTCCCGGACCGGGCAGCTGCGCCGCCATCGGCACCTACGAGAGCGCCGCGGGACACCTCAACGCGCTGACCGTCAACGAGGTGAGGGGCGTGTGGCGCGCGGCGCGAACCCTGGCGCTGCCCGTCGCGACGACGGTGAATCCCCTGGCGTTCCTCTACGGGTTCGCCGCGGTCTCGTGCTCGTCGGTCGGCAACTGCGCCGCCGGCGGCCAGTACCGCGACGCGGCGGGCCGCTACCAGGGATTCCTCGTCAACGAGGTGGGGGGCGTGTGGCGCGCGGCGAGCGAGTTGCGCCTGCCCGCGGGCGCGACCACCACGGGTAAGAACGGCGGCGTGGTGGCCCTGTCGTGCTACGCCAACGGTGCGTGCGCCGCGGGCGCCGCCTACCTCGACGCGGCGGGCCACTACCAGGCCCTCCTGGTCACTGCGACCCACGGCCACTGGGGCCCGGGCACGAAGGTGCAGCTGCCCGGCACGGCCTCGAGCGTCGGCGTCGACGGGGGCGTCTACAGCCTGGTCTGCGCGTCGGCGACGCAGTGCACCGCCGCCGGGAGCTTCCTCGCGAGCGCCACCGTCTATCAGGGCTTCACGCTGAGCACGCCGTAGCCGGCCGCGGCGCCGACGCCGAGGTTTCATCACGCCGCCACCGCCCGGTGGTGCGCCGCTCACCCTCCGGTAACCCGCGCTGCCTACGGTGAGCGCGTGAACGTCGACGCTCGCCCCGCGCCACCACGGCCCCCGAGCACGGGCGTCGTCGCGCACCCGGTGGTGCTCGTGGTGGAGGACGAGGCCAGCTACGTCGACGCCCTCGAGGTCGGGCTGACCGGCGAGGGCTTCACGGTCGTGGCCGCGCGCACGCTGCGCGCCGCGCGCGAGCAGCTGGCACGATCTCCCGTCGACCTCGTCCTGCTCGACGTGATGCTGCCCGACGGATCGGGCATCGACTACTGCCGCGAGCTCGCCGCGAGCCCCACCCCGGTGATCATGGTCTCGGCGCGCTCGGCCGAGCTGGACATCGTGCTGGGTCTCGAGATCGGCGCGGCCGACTACGTGACCAAGCCGTTTCGGCTGCGCGAGCTGGTGGCGCGCATGCGCGTCGTGCTGCGCCGCCCGCCGACCGGTGCCGAGGACGCCGTGCGCGTGGGTGACGTCGTCGTGGACGTCGCGCGGCGCACCGTGCACCGCGCGACGCAGGCCGTCGAGCTCAGCCGCAAGGAGTTCGACCTGCTGGCGCTGCTGTGCGCCAACCTCGGCCAGGTGGTCACGCGCGAAGTGGCCCTGGACACTCTGTGGTGGGGGGTCGACCTGACCGACGACCGCACCCTCGACACCCACGTCAAGCGCCTGCGCCAGAAGCTCGAGCGCGACCCGGCCGTGCCCCGCCACCTGGTGACCGTGCGCGGCGTGGGGTTCCGCCTCGACCCGTAGGCTGCGCTCGTGCGACGCGGCGACCTGGCCCCTGACTTCACCCTCCCCGACCAGGCGGGCGTGGCCCGCACCCTCTCGACCCTGGTCCACGACGGTCCGGTGGTCCTCTTCTTCTACCCGGCGGCCATGACCCGCGGCTGCACCAAGGAGTCCTGCCACTTCCGCGACCTCGGCGCACGCTTCACCGCGCTCGGCGCGCAACGCGTGGGAATCTCAATGGACGACGTCGCGCGCCAGTCACAGTTCGCCGCGCGCTACGACCTGGACTACCCGCTGCTCGCCGACGTCGGCGGCGTCGTCGCGCGCGCCTACGGCGTGAAGCGCCCCGTCGACCTGCTGCGCGTGCGGCGCAGCACCTTCGTTATCTATCGAGACCGTCGGGTCCGAGACGTCATCACCGCCGAGTTCAACATGGACCGCCACGCCGAGCACGCCCTCGCGGTGCTGGGCGAGGACCAGACGCCGTTGTCCTAGCCGCGTCGACGTCCTAGCCGAGCAGCAGGGCGAGGGCCGGGTCCTCCAGGAAGCGTCCCACGTGGGCGATGAACTGCGAGGCCAGCGCCCCGTCGATCTGGCGGTGGTCGAAGGACATCGACAGCTCCACCACGTGAC
>JAJZYE010000050.1 GCA_021806055.1 Actinomycetes bacterium
AAGGGGGAGTACGCCGTGATCGTGCTCGACATCATGCTGCCCAAGCGCAACGGTTTCAGTGTGTGCCTCGACCTGCGCCACGCCGGGGTGCACACGCCCCTGCTGATGCTCACGGCCAAGGACGGCGATCTCGACGAGGTCGAGGGGCTCGAGGTGGGGGCCGACGACTTCTTACGCAAGCCCTTCGAGCGGTCGATCCTGCTGGCGCGCGTTCACGCGTTGCTGCGCCGTCACGACCGCGAGCGGCCGCAGCCGCTCGTGGTGGGGCCCGTCACCCTGGATCCCGTGACGCGCAAGGTCGTGGCCCACGGCCGTCAGGTGACGCTCACGCCGCGCGAGTTCGCCCTGCTCGAGTACCTGATGAACCACGCCCAGGGCTCGATCGTCAAGAGTGACATCCTCGAGTCGGTGTGGGGCAGCGCCTTCGACGGTGATCCCAACATCGTCGAGGTGTACATCGGCTACCTGCGACGCAAGATCGACGTGCCCGGTCAGCCGTCCCTTATCCGCACCGTGCGCGGGGTCGGGTATAGCGTGCGCGAGGCCTGATGCGCTCGCGGCGCGAGCTGTCCATCCGGGCGCGACTGACCCTCTTCTTCGTCGCGTCGATCGCCGTCGTCCTGACCTTCACGGGCGTGGCGCTGGTCAGCCTGGTGCACCGGACCCTCGAGCACAACGCCGGGAGCCAGGTCGTGTCGGCCATGGCTGCGACCGAGGCCCAACTGGCCACGCAGCACCTCGGTGCGGGCGTCGTGTCGCTGGCGATGCACGGCGACGTCGTCGTGCAGGTGACCAATCCGGCGGGGACGCGCGTGTGGGCGGCCAGCTCGGCCATCATCGACGCGCCCGTGTTGGCGCGCGCGACGCCCTCGATCGCCGCCAGCACCGGGTACGACGTCGTCGCGTCGCGCAGTTCGCGCGCGCGCGCCGTTCTAGCCCAGTTGAGCCAGGGCCTGGCCCAGAGCCTGGTCACCAGCCGGGGGCCGGGCCTGATCTTCGGGTACGTCTACGGCACCTCGATCAGCCACAGCGTGGGCGTGCTGTTGGCCAGCGTGGCGGTCTCCTTCCCCCTGTTGCTCCTGCTGTCGGGGGGCTTGATCTGGTTCGGCATCGGGCTGGCCCTGGCGCCGGTCGAGTCGATCCGCCGGCGGGTGGACGCGATCGCGGCGCGCGATCTCTCCGAGCGGGTGCCACTGACCGGCGGTGACGACGAGATCGCGCGCCTGGCGCGCACGGTGAACGCGATGCTGGACCGCCTCGAGGCGTCCTCGACCTTCCAACAGGAGTTCGTCTCCAACGCCAGTCACGAGCTGCGCAGCCCCCTCACCACGCTGCTCGCCACCGCCCAGCGCGCCGCCGACGATCCCGCTCGCGCCGAGTGGCCCACGGTGGCCGAGGTGATCCTGCGCGAGGGGCGCCGCCTCGACGGGCTCATTGACAACCTGTTCTGGCTGGCGCGTCACGACGAGCGCCGTCTCGAGGTGCGCCGCGTGGACGTTGATCTGGACGACATTCTCTTCGAGGAGGCCACCCGGATCCGCACGATCCACGAGCTCGAGGTGGACACGTCGGGGGTCCAGCCGACGCGCGTGGTGGGCGACCCCGACCTCTTCAAGCGCATGATCCGCAACGTCGTGGACAACGCGGCTCGCTACGCCCACCACGAGCTGCGTCTGGCGTCGTTCTACGAGGGCGACATCGCCGTCGTTCGCGTGGCCGACGACGGGGACGGCGTGGACGTCGCCACCAGCGCGCGGTTCTTCGAGCGTTTCGTGCGTGCGGATCCGTCGCGCACTCGTCAGTCGGGTGGCACGGGGTTGGGCCTGTCGATCGTCACCGACATCGTGCGCCGCTACGGTGGGTCGGCCCGCTTCGTTGAGGTGCCGAGCGGCTCGATGGTCGAGTTACGCGTGCGTCTGGACGTCGCGGCGTTGGGCGAGTTCGCGTAACCGTCGCGCCGGCCCCGGTAGAGTGCGGGCGTGGACGCCCCTGAACTCGCCGCCGCCCTCGCCGATCCGATCCAGTCACTCGGTGCGGCGTTCTACTTCGCCGAGGGAACCAAGGAGCGGGCTCGCTCCCTGGGGCTCAACGTCTACCAGTTCTACGGACTCGGCCGCGCCGGGGTGATGGGCGACGTGGAGCCGGCCGTGGTCGAGAGTGCGTTCGCCTTCTTCCACCCGGGCGTGATCGACCTGATCTACGCGCAGCCGCGCGCCACGCACGACCCCGCGACGACCGCCGCCGCGCACGTGGCGGCCGCGTACGCCTTCGCCGACCAGGCCTTCGTCCCCGTCGCCCCCGAGGCCCTGGCCGACGTGGCGCGCGTGTCGCGCGAGGTGCTCGACGGCGTGGAGGTGGGACGCTACCCCCTCGTGGACGGCTACCGAGCCGTGCCGGAGCCGGGGGATGTGCGTCACGCGGCGTATCGGGCGACCATCGCGCTGCGCGAGTTGCGCGGCGCCGTGCACGTCGAGGCCGTCGCGCGGGCGGGACTGACGCCGCTCGAAGCGTGCTACCTGCAGGACCCGGGGATCTTCGCCCTGCACGGCTACGCCGAGGGGGACGCGCCGGCGGTGACGGCGGACCTCGCGCAGCGCAAGGTACGCGCCGAGGCCCTGACCGACGAGTCGATGACGCGCTACCTGGGGCGTCTCGACGACGCCGCCGGGATGGCGCTGCTCGAGGGGGTGCGCGCCATGGCCGCGGCGCTCGTTGACGCGTCGGGCCCGCACTAGGCCGTGGTCGCGCGTCGCCCCCGGCTGCTGCCGCTACTGATGGTGGCGGCGGTGGTGGTGGAGATGGCCTGGACGGTCTTCCTGGGGTGGCGCCTACCGCGCCACTACATCGCGAATCACTGGCGCCTGGCGTGGGTGGGTCTGGACATCGCGGAGATCGTGATGCTGCTCGCGACCGCGTGGGCGGCGTGGTGCCGGCGCGCGACGCTGACCCTCTTCGCGGCCATCACGGGAACGCTGCTGGTCGTCGACGCGTGGTTCGACGTCACGACGGCCCGCCACGGCGACCTGCTCCAGAGCGTGCTCCTGGCGGTGGTCGTGGAGATCCCGGCCGCGGGTGTGATGTTCGCGCTCTCGAGCCTGGCGATTCGCGAGGTGCGCGCCGCGCGCGCCGCGCTCGCCGACGCCGCGGCGAAGGAGCCGTGATCGGCTCTCGGGTCAGCGCGTCGCGCTCGCGAGCGCGGCGCCCTCGAGGTCGAGCAGGTAGCGCTTGACGTCGAGTCCGCCGCCGTAGCCGCCGAGCCCGCCGCCGCTCGCGACCACGCGGTGGCAGGGAACGACGATCGGCCAGGGATTGGCGTGGTTGGCGTTGCCGACGGCGCGCGCCGCGCGTGGGTCGCCGACCGCCGCGGCGACCTGGCCGTAGGAGCGCACGTCGCCGTAGGGGATCGCGGCGAGGGCCGCCCAGACGCGGCGGCGAAAGTCGGTGGTCGCCACGCGAGCGAGCGAGACGTCGAAGGACCGGCGCCGGCCCGCGAAGTACTGCGCGAGCTGGATCGCGGCGTCGTCCACCGGCGCGGCGTGCGACGTCGTGGCGGTGAAGGGCTCGTTGGGCATGTACACGCGCGTCACGCCGTGCTCGTTGCCCTCGACTCCCCAGGTTCCAATCGCCGACTCGACGGCGACGCGCGAGAACTCCACGTCTCGTGTCTAGTCGCTCGGGCTCCGTCGCGCTACCATCGCCCGATGGCGCGCTTCGCGGTCGACCACGACGGCGTGACGTTGCGCGGTGAGGTGGTCGGCGCGGGTCCCACGGTGATGGCGCTGCACGGGTGGCCGGACACGTCAGCGCTGTGGCGCGAGGTGACGCCGCAACTCGTGGCGGCGGGCTACCGGGTGGTCACGCCGGACCTGCGTGGGTGCGGCGTGAGCGACAAGCCTCGCGACGTCGCCGCCTACGCGATGGGCACCCTGGTGGGCGACGTGGTGGCGCTGGTCGGCGCGCTGGGGGGCGCGCCGCTCACCCTCGTGGGTCACGACTGGGGAGCCAGCCTCGCGTGGGTGGTGGCGGCGCGGCGCCCGGAGCTGGTCGAGCGACTCGTGGTGCTCTCGGTCGGCCACCCTCGCGCGTTTCGCGGCGCGGGCGTCGCCCAGCAGGCGCGCAGTTGGTACGCGCTGCTCTTCGCGCAGGAGGGACTCGGCGAGCGTTTCCTGCGCTACCGCGACTACGACGCCATGCGCCACTGGCTGGGCCACCCGCGCGTCGAGGAGGTCATCACGGAACTCGAGCGCGACGGGCAGATGACCACGCACCTGCTCTGGTACCGGGCGAACCTGCCGCCCGACGCGTTCGTGCGTGATCCCCCGACCCTGCCGCCCATCCTCGCGCCCACGCGCGGCCTCTGGTCGACCGGTGACACGGCGCTCCTGGAGTCCCAGATGGTCGACTCCGCCCCCTACTGCGTCTCCGGGTTCACCTATCGCCGCCTCGAGGGACTCGGGCACTGGATGGCGATCGAGGACCCGACGCGCGTCGCCGAGGAGATCATCGCCGGATCCGCGCCCCGTGCGGTTAAACACTGACATTCGTCCCTAGGGGAGCCCCGTGGGCGGACTGCTAGAAACTACGTTATGAATATTGCTCTCTTTCGAGAGTCGCGCGAGGGTGAGACGCGGGTCGCTTTGACGCCCGACGCCGTCAAGTCCCTCGTCGGCGACGGATGGACCGTGCTCGTCCAGCGCGGGGCGGGCCAGGCGGCCCACTTCACGGACGAGGCCTACCAGGCCGTGGGGGCGAGCGTGGTGGACGATCCCTCCGGTGACGTCAACCTTCGCGTCAACCCGCCCACGCTGGAGGAGGCCGCGCGCGTGGCCGAGGGGTCGCTGCACCTGTCCTTCCTGTCGCCCCTGCTCAATCTGGCGGTCGTCAAGGTCCTCGTCGAGCGGCGCGTGACCATCGCGAGCTTCGATCTGCTGCCGCGCATCTCGCGCGCGCAGTACATGGACGCGCTCTCCTCGCAGGCGACGGTCTCGGGCTACCGGGCCGCGCTGGCCGGCGCCACCTACTTCGACCGTTTCCTCCCGCTGCTGACGACCGCGGCGGGTACCATTCGCCCCGCGAAGGTCCTGGTCATGGGGGTCGGCGTGGCTGGCCTGCAGGCGATCGCCACGGCGAAGCGCCTCGGTGCCAAGGTGCGCGCCTACGACGTGCGCTCGGCGGCCAAGGAGGAGGCCGAGTCGGCGGGTGCGACCTTCGTCAAGCTGGGCGTCACCGCCGACGCCGCGGGCGGCTACGCGCGCGAGTTGACCGAGGAGGAGCGCACCGCCCAGCAGGCCGCCCTGCTCGGGGAGGTCGCGGCGGCCGACATCGTGATCACCACCGCGGCGGTGCCGGGTCGGCGCTCGCCGATTCTCGTGACCACGGCCATGGTCGAGGCGATGGGTGAGGGATCGCTGGTGATCGACATGGCCGCCGACGGCGGGGGGAACTGCGAGTTGACCCGCGTCGGCGAGGTGGTCGAGCACCAGGGGGTGCGCGTGGTCGGGTTGAAGAACCCCCCCTCGGAGATGGGGGCGAGCGCCAGCTTCATGTTCGCCAACAACGTGCTGAAGCTGCTGGGCCTCTTCGGCGCCAAGGGCCAGCTGGCACCCGACTGGAACGACGAGGTCGTGGTGGGGGTCACCGTCGCGCGTGACGGCAAGGTGACCCACGCGCCCACGGCCGAGGCGCTCGGCGTCGCGCACGAGGCCATTGCCCCCGAAGTGAAGGAGAATGCCTGATGGGTAACGCCCTGTTGCAGTACGCCACGGTCTTCGTGCTGACGGCGTTCGTCGGCGTGGAGATCATCGCCAAGGTGCCCAGCATCCTGCACACCCCGCTCATGAGTGGTTCGAACGCGATCCACGGCGTCATCCTGGTGGGCTCGATGCTCATCCTGGGCTCGGCGAACACCAACGTCGAGGAGGTCCTGGGGTTCCTCGCGGTGATCCTGGCCACGCTCAACGTGGTCGGCGGCTTCGTGGTGACCGACCGCATGCTGGAGATGTTCAAGGCGAAGGCCCCCGCGGCGCGCCCGACCAAGAGTGACACGAGTGACGAGGTGGCCCGGTGAGTCGCGAAACCCTAATCGACCTGATCTACCTCGTCTCGGCGACGACGTTCCTGATCGCGCTGAAGGGGCTCGGGAGCCCGAAGCGCGCGCGTTGGGGCAACCTGACCGCGGCGGCGGGCATGCTCCTCGCCATCGTGGCGACCTTCTTCAAGTACGTCGACGGTCACGCGCTCTATCACGTCCCCCTGATCCTGCTCGCGATGTTCATCGGGCTGATCGTGGCCGTGCCGGTGGCGCGCTTCGTCAAGATGACGGCGATGCCCCAGCTGGTGGCGATCTTCAACGGGGTGGGCGGTGGGGCCGCGGCCCTGGTGTCCATCACCGAGTTCGTGCACATCAAGTCGACGCATCCGGCGACCTACGTCGTCCTCGAGGTCCTCCTGGGCGTGCTGATCGGCACCGTCTCCTTCGCCGGCTCGGCGATCGCCTTCGCCAAGCTCCAGGAGCTGATGACGGGTCGTCCGGTCACCTACCCCGGCCAGCAGGTGCTCAACGCGATTATCGGGCTCGCGGCGGTGGTGCTGATCGTGATCATCCTGGTGAGCGCGTCGACGCTGCTGCTGTGGATCCTGCTGATCCTGGCCTTCGTGCTGGGGATCGCCTTCGTGCTGCCCATCGGCGGGGCCGACGTGCCCGTGCTGATCTCCCTGCTCAACTCCTTCACCGGTCTCGCGGTGGCGGCGTCGGGCTTCACGCTGGGCTCGAACCTGTTGATCGTGGCGGGCACCCTGGTCGGCGCCTCGGGTATCTTGCTCACGCGACTGATGAGCGCCGCCATGGGCCGCAGTCTGCCCAACATCCTCTTCTCGGCCTTCGGCTCGGTGGTCACGGCGAGCGGCGACGCGTCACGCGCCGACGGGCGC
>JAJZYE010000051.1 GCA_021806055.1 Actinomycetes bacterium
GATCGAGTTACGCGCGTGGACACCGCCGTTGACCACGTTGAACATCGGCACGGGTAGCACGTGGGCGTTCACTCCGCCGAGGTACTGGAAGAGCGGAAGGTCGCGCTCCATCGCCGCGGCTTTGGCCGTGGCCAGCGAGACCGCCAGGATGGCATTGGCGCCGAGGCGACTCTTGTTGTCCGTGCCGTCGAGATCGATCAGAGCCGCGTCGACCTCGCGCTGATTCGTCGCGTCGTACCCCTCCAGGGCACCGTCGATCTCCTCGTTCACGAAGCCCACGGCCCGGCTGACGCCCAGTCCGGACCACGCGTCGGCCCCATCGCGCAACTCGACCGCCTCGTGGATGCCCGTGGACGCCCCCGACGGCGACGCGGCCCGGCCGAACGCCCCGGACTCCAGGTGGACCTCCGCCTCGACCGTGGGGTTACCTCTCGAATCGAGTATCTGTCGGCCCCGAACCAGTTCGATCGCACTCATGACGCCTCCTCGCGACGCCCCCACGCTAGCCCTGCGCCGCGGGTGGGCCACTCGCCTCGTGGTCGCGCACGGCGACCGCCACCTCGCGCGCCCGCGCACGCAGCGCACCCTCCAGGTCCACGCCCGACTCGTGCGCGAGGCGCGCCACGGCACTGACGAGATCACCCCAGGCGGCGTCGTCACCCGGCCCGTCCGCCGTCGCGGGGCGCGACGCCCCATCAGCCAGCGCGTCAAGTGCGGCGCGCGCGACCTCGCGCGCGGGCGCCGCGTCGACCACGAGACCCGCCCGCGTCGCCGCGTCCAGCAACTGAGCGAAGAGGGCCAGTGCGGGGAGCTGCCACGTCACGCCGTCGACGGCACTCGCGCGGCCCTTCTCCACACTCTTGAGCACCTCCCAGCGACGCGCCACGTCGTCGGCGTCGACCACGTCGACGTCCCCGAACACGTGCGGGTGCCGCGCGATCAGCTTGGCGCGTAGGCCGTCGATGATCGACGTCAGGTCGAAGGCGTCCTCCTCGTCTCCCAGCTCGGCGTGCAGCACCACCTGGAACAGCACGTCCCCGAGCTCCTCGGCGACGTGGTCGCGCGCGGCATCCGACGAGTCACCAGCCAGAGCGTCGAGCGCCTCAATCGCCTCGTAGGCCTCCTCCAGGAGGTGCCGGGTCAGCGACTCGTGCGTCTGCTCGCGATCCCAGGGGCACTCGCGACGCAGTCGGCGCGTGATCGACACCAGCTCGTCCAGGGACTCGCCCGGGTCACGCACCTCGTCGATCCACAGCGACGTGAGGTGGTCGGCCGCGAAGGTGGCGAGGCGCCGGGCCGCCAGCGTGGTCACGACCTCGTCGGCCAGGCCCAGGTGATGCAGAACGGTCACCGGTGTGTCGGGCGCGAGGCGATCGGCGAAGGCCACCAGCACCTCGGGAGCGTAGGGCTGCAGCACCAGCAGAGGACCCGGACCGCGCACCCGGTCGCCCGGCGCCAGGGCGTCGATCACGCGTAACTGGGCCGCCATCGGGTCGACGCCGCGTGCCGCACAGGCCACGTCGATCACGGACACCGCCGGCTCGATCACCACCGTGAGGTCATCGCGCTCACGCAACAGCGCCACCGTGCGCTCGGCCACCAGCGCCGAACCCGGGACTGCGTAGACCACCTCCCCGCCGCCCGCCCGGCGCGCGAGGTCGACGAGATCGGCGACGATGGCGTCGTAGAGCTCGTCGAACGTGTCAGCCCGCTCGTAGAGGTCGTCGTAACTCTCGACGTCGGGGAACGCCTCAGCGGCCGGGTGACGTCGGGTCCGCAGGCGCGCCACCGGTGCCTCACGCAGCATCTGCCGTGCGCGCACGGTCATGAGCTCGACCCCGGCCGGGCCGAGACCAACGACCCGTACGACGGGTGTCACTTATAGACGGCGGGCGTCGTTCCGGCCAGTACCGTCGGTGCACTCACGTCCGCGGTCGATGGGATCGCGGGCGGGAACACCATTGGCCCGCTCGCCGCGAGGCCCCAGCGGCCGACGGCGGGGTCGATCGCCACCGACGCCCGGTACAAGATGTTGTCCTTGACGGTGTTGGCCGACGCGGCGTTCAAGTTACGCAAGTCCGCCAGCACGGCACCCGCCGCCCGCGCGAAGGTCGTGGGGGTGCGCTTGGTCGGCGCGACGTACAGCGCGTACGTGGCACCACTCAGCGTCACGAACTGCGGCGTGCGAGGGAACGTGTTGAGGGGCGTCGACCCGACGTCGGCGCGCACGCTGGTGTAGGACGACGACGACGGCGCGTAGCACCCGTAGGCGCCCCCGCGCGAGCGCGACGAGTCCACCGAGAACTGGCGCGCTAGGGCGGCGACGCTCGCTCCCCCGGCCTGCGCCTTGGCGAAGGCCGCCGTTCGTGACGGCACCACCACGGCGACACTCACGCACAGCGTGTCGTAACTCGAGCGATGCGCGTTGAAGTACGTCCTCATCGACGCCACCGTGAGCGGGACCGTCGTGTTCAGCCGGCTCACCAGGTAGAGCGACGCCGCCTGGGCGTCGATCTCCGCGCGACGCATCTCCGCGGGCATGGCCGCCAGCGCTTGCGCGGACGTTCCCGGGCACGTCAGCTGGTTCGTCAGCGCCGACTGGGTCAGTTCGGCCTCGAGCGACGACCTCGCGATGGCGAGCTGTGCGGGCGTCGGGCGGTACTTGAAGTGCGTCTGCACGTACCTCGTGATGGCGAGGCCCTCGAGGCGTAAGTTGGCCCACGCGGCCGCGCCAGACGCGCCCAACGAATCGCCTCCCGCGCCGGGGGCGTAGGTGGCGCTGGAGAGACCACTCAGGTAGCACTGCAGCGTGGGCGTCGACGCGATCGCCGACATCTCCGCGCGCAGAGTGGGGCCCGACACCTGGGCACCGTCGGCGGATACGCCCGACGACGCTGAAGTGGCCCCGTAGACACCGGCGCCTACGAGCGCGACGACGAGAAGGACGATGAGACGGCGCACGGTGCCATGCTACCGGTCGCTCGGGCCCGCCTCGACCTCGCCCGACGCCACGGGTGCGAGCTCATCGAGCAAGGAGGTGATCAGGGGGGCACCGGCGTCGGACTCCGCCAGCTCGACGCGCAACTCCTTGGTGGCGTCGTCGTAGGCCCGAGCTCCGAAGCGTCGGCGCACGCGCGTCTGGGCCGACACCGTCAGCTCGAGCGGCCCCAGGCGCAGCACCGGGCGCGAGCGCACCCCGACCTTGGCCGGTGCCACCACTACCGACGTGACACCACGCGCGAGACAGGCCAGGCGCAGGACCGCGAGGTCGAGCAGCGCGCGAGCCGCGGGAGGAACCGGCCCGTAGCGGTCGCGCCACTCGTCGGCTAGGTCGTCGAGTTGGTCGGGCGTGGTCAGCGCCGCGAGGCGGCGGTACGCCTCCAGCCGAGCGTCATCGGCTGGCACGTAGGACGCCGGGAGGTGCGCGTCACCCGGCACGTCGATCGCCACGGTCGCCACGGGCGCCGGGGTCAACCCCTTGGCGTCGGCGACGGCCTCGGCCACGAGCTGCACGTAGAGGTCGTAGCCCACGGCCGCCACGGGTCCGGACTGGTCGTGGCCGAGCAGGTTGCCCGCTCCGCGGATCTCGAGGTCGCGCATCGCGATCTTGAAGCCACTGCCGAGCGACGTGTTGTCGCCGATCGTGCGAAGACGCTCGAACGCGGTCTCCGAGAGGACCTGATCCGCGCGGTAGAAGAGGTAGGCGTAGGCTCGCTGGCTCGCGCGCCCCACCCGACCGCGCAACTGATGAAGCTGTCCCAGCCCGAGCCGTTCGGCCCGATCGACGATCAGTGTGTTCACGCTCGGCAGGTCGATCCCCGACTCCACGATCGTGGTGCAGACCAGGACGTCAAAGCGCCGTTCCCAAAAGTCCACCATCACGCGCTCCAACGTCCCCTCGTCCATCTGGCCGTGGGCGACCGCAATGCGCGCGTCGGGCACCAGCTCACCGAGGCGCCGCGCCACCTGATCGATGTCGGCCACCCGATTGTGCACGAAGAAGACCTGACCCTCGCGCAGGATCTCGCGCCGCACGGCCTCGACCACGGCGGCCTCGTCGTAGGGCCCCACGTGGGTCAAGATCGGCCGGCGGTCGGCGGGGGGCGTGGTGATCATCGAGAGGTCACGAATGCCCGCGAAGGCCATCTCGAGAGTCCGGGGGATCGGACTGGCGCTGAGGGTCAGCACGTCCACACCCACGGAGCGCGCCTTGATCGCCTCCTTGTGCTGCACGCCAAAGCGCTGCTCCTCGTCCACGACAAGGAGCCCAAGATCGCGGAACGTGACGTGCTCGCTCAAGAGCCGATGCGTGCCCACCACCACGTCCACGCTCCCGTCGCGCAGACCGTGCACGGTGGCCGCGGCCTCGGCGTCCTCCACGAAGCGGCTCAACAGCGCGACCCGCACCGGGAAGCCGGCGAACCGCTCGCGCAGGGTCGCGAAGTGCTGGCTGGCCAACAGCGTCGTGGGCACCAACAGGGCGGCTTGCTTGTTGTCCTGGACCGCCTTGAAGATAGCCCGTACCGCGATCTCGGTCTTGCCGAAGCCGACGTCGGCGCACACCAGACGATCCATCGGCCGCTCGAGCTCCATGTCAGCCTTGACGTCGACGATCGCTTGCGCCTGGTCCGTCGTGAGCGGGTACGCGAAGAGGTCCTCCATCTCGTGCTGCCACGCGCTGTCAGGACTGAAGGCGTGACCGGGGGCGACGAGGCGACTGCGGTAGAGGTCGACTAGCTCCTGGGCGACCAGGAACGCGGCGGCGCGCGACTTGGCCCGCGTGCGCTGCCACTCGGCGCCCCCCATACGTGACAGGGCCGGGGCGTCACCCCCCGAGTAGGGCGTCAGGGCGTCGATCTGGTCCACTGGCCAGTAGCTGCGCCCGTCCTTGAATTCCAGCACCAGGTAGTCACGTGCGGCGCCGTTCATGGTCCGTGTCGTCGTGCCCGAGAACCGCGCGACGCCGTGCTGGCGGTGAACGACGTAGCTGCCCACGGCGAGATCATCGAAGAACCCATCGACCCCACGTGAACGGGTACGGACCTCACGGTGCACCTGGCGTCGGCCGGTGAGATCACCTTCCGCCCACACCGTCACGTCGGGACCATCCATGGTGAAGCCAGCGGGCAGCTCGCTCACCAGGACGCTCAGGCGCGTCGCGAGCACGTGGGAGGGATCCGTCGTGACCTCGAGCCCCTCCGAGGCCAGGAGCTCGGCCATGCGCGCCACGCTCGACGCGCTGTGGGTGAGCACCACACCACGGCGCTCTCGTGACCACTCGCGCACCAGCGTCGCGATGCGCGAGGCGTCACCCTGCACGGCGGGAGGTGCGCCAATGGCGCGGCGCCCGTCGTCGACGGTGAAGGGACTCGCCTCCCACGTCCACGCGGCGCGCGCCGTGAGGGTCGTGGCGTCGACGTGCAGGAGGGGCACCTCGGACGTCGCACGCCACGTGTCGGCCACCACGTCGGTCAGTTCACGCTCCTCCCCCAACAGCTCCTCGCCGCGCTGCGCCACGCGCGTCGGGTCGACGACCACCAGGTCGACCTCGTCCGGTGCGATCTCGCCGAGCTCGTCGAGGAGGGTGCGCGGGGACGACACCAGCGCCATCCACCCCTCCATCCCGTCGAAGAGCTCACCCGCCGCCACGCGATCCAGTGCCGGAGCGCTCCACGGCTCGGCGACCGCCACGTCGCGCGCACGCGCGCGCGTCGCGGCGTCGGGCCGCCATTCGCGCGCCGGAGCGATGACGACCTCGTCCAGGTCGCGAGTGGAGCGCTGCGTCGCCACGTCGAAGACGGCTACCCGCTCCAGTTCCTCGCCGAAGAAGTCCAGGCGCACGGGCTCGTCGGCGTTCGCCGGCCACAGGTCGACGATCCCACCACGAACCGCGAACTCCGCGCGATGTTCGACCAGCACCTCACGGTGGTACCCCGTGGCGACGAGCGTACCCAACAACTGCTCACGGTCGTACTCGTGGTGCGCGATCAGGCTCAGCGGTGCCCCCGCGGCCCCCGGGGGAAGGATCTGGGACAGCGCGCGGACCGAGGACACCACCACCCGGGGACGGGGCCCGTGCGCGAGGCGCCAGCGCAGCACCGTGCGCGTGGCCATCACGAACGCGTCAGGACTCACCCGTTCCAGGGGGTGCGTGTCCCAGCCCGGCCAGAGCGCCACCTCCTCATCGCCCAACCACGCCCGTAGCCCCTCGCGAAGGTGGTCCGCCTCAGCGGAGGTCGCCGTCACCACGATCGTGGCGGGACGCACCAGCGACTCGGCGGCGATCACCAACGGCGTGGTAGCGGCCCCCGGAACCAGAACGCCGTCGCGGCGCCGCGCTCGCACCTCGGGCGCCACACGCTCGAGGACCTGGCGTAGCCCGCGCGCCTCAGTCACGGTTGGCGTTGACTCGGCGTTGCGCGTCGTCAAAGCCCTCCTCAATAACCAGCTCCAGAGCATCAGCGGCGCGCGCCACGTCCGACGCGAGCGCGTCGCGGCGCGCGCCGGTCAGGCGCGCCAGCACGTACTGCGCACCCCGATCCTTGTCGACGGGCTTGCCCACGCCGATGCGCAGACGCGCGAAGTCACGCGACCCCACGGCCTCGGCAATGGAACGCAATCCATTGTGACCGGCCAGCCCGCCACCGACCTTCAGTTGCAAGCGGCCCGGCTCGAGGTCCAACTCGTCGTGGACCACGAGGAGCGCGCTCAACTCCGCCAGTGACGTACGTCGCACCAGGGGGGCGACGGCCGCCCCCGACTCGTTCATGAAGGTGGTGGGGATGGCGAGGGTCACCGGACCACGGTCCGTCGCGATCGTCGCAGTAGCCGCCCGCTGGCGACGCTCGCGAGTGAGCGTCACGCCACGTCGTCGGCAGAGCTCTCGCACCGCGGCGCCACCCACGTTGTGACGAGTGTCGTCA
>JAJZYE010000052.1 GCA_021806055.1 Actinomycetes bacterium
CGGAGCGGCGGCCGACCCCCCGTAGATGGTGGTCTCGGGACGCTCGAGCATGACGATCATCGACAGGACCGGGGCGTTCGCCGGGGCGAAGCCGACGAACGTCGCGTCGAAGGCACCGGGCAGCAGAAGGTCCTTACCCGGGTAGGGCACGTTGGATGTCCCCGTCTTGCCCGCCACCGTGTAGCCCGGGATGATCGCGTTGACGCCGGTCCCGTAGAGGACCACTTTCTGGAGCATGTGCACCAGCGTCGCGTCCACCGCCGCGGACACCACCCGGTGGCGCGCACCGGCCGGCGCGGGCGTCACCTTGCCATTCGGTTCGACGTAGCCACGCACGATCTGGGGGGGGACGAACACCCCGCCGTTCGCGATCGCGTTGAACGCGTCGAGGACCTGAATGGGCGGTACGGCGTCGACCTGTCCAATGGGCAGTGCCGCCATGTCGCTGGCGTACCACGACGCGGCGTTGACGAGGAGACCCGCCGTCTCGCCCGGGAGGTTGACCCCCGTCATCTGACCGAACCCGAGGCGCTGCACCTGCGCCAGGAGTCGTGACTCCCCCAGACGATTGGCGATCTCGTAGGTGCCGATGTTCGAGGAGTACGCCAGCACCTGCGTCGCCGTGTAGTGAATGAGGCCGTGAGGTTCGGCGTCGTGAAAGTAGCGTCCGCCCACGATCACGCCGCTCGGAATGGCGAGGACGGTGTTCGGTGTCACGATTCCGTCCTGCAGGGCCGCCGAGAACGTGACGACCTTAAAGACCGACCCCGGCTCGTAGGCCTGCGTGAACGGCAGATTGCTGATGGTCTGCTCGATGCCCGGAACCCCCACCGACTGGCCCCACGCGGGAATCGGCCCCAGGGGGCCCGCCTTGGTCCGGGTGTTCACGAGCGACGCGTCTGCCAGGATCTGGCCGGTCTTCACGTCCATCATCACCGCGACGCCCGTGATCGCTCGCGTGGCCGCGATCTGGTGCGCCAGCACTCGTTCGGTCACGAACTGCAAGGCCGTGTCGAGAGACAGCTCGAGGCCCACGCCCGGGACAGCTTTTCGGATCACGGCACTGTAGGAGCTGGGAAGGTTGATGCCCGACGCCGAGACGTAGGCCCGGGTGATGCCGGTTTGACCCGCGAGCACGTGCTGGTACGTGTACTCGAGTCCCGCCGTTCCCACTCCCGATGTATTGACCCCACCCAGGATTGAGGTGGCCACCGGGCCGTTCGGGTACGAGCGGACCGACGAGTTCTCGACGACGATGCCGGGGAACGCCATCAGCGCGAGTCGGTGGCCCGCGGCCAGGTTGAGCTGGTTGTTCACGATGACGTACCCATTCTTCTCACTGAGCAAACGCTGCAGCTTGGCCACGCCCACGCCGACAATCGGTGACATCGCCCGCGCCTCGGCCGCGGGATGCGCGATCTGGAAGTCATCCGCCAGCACGAGTGACGTGGGGCGCGACACCGCGAGAACCTGTCCGTAGCGGTCGTAGATGCCGGCACGCAGCGCGGTCGTGGTGATGTTCTGGCGAACTTGAGCCACCGAGAGCGCGGCGTAGTGAGCGTGGTCAACCACCTGGATCATCACGAGACGCACCACCAGTGCCACCAGGGCGAGCGTCATGAGCACCTGAAACAGGCGCACACGCCGCCCCGGTGTCGCGCGCCGACGTCCGCCGCTCGAGTGAGCGCGAACGCGTGTCGGCGGCGAGTCCAGCCCCGCGGTCACCGATTCGTCCTTGATGTGACCGGTGCGTACCCAGAGAATCTCGGTAGCGGCAGGGGCGCATCAAGTGACGTTGACGGTACTTCCAGAACGACGACCGGGTCGACCAGGTGCAACGCGCCCGCGGCCGCCGCGATCCGGCTCGGAGCCGCCCGACTGGTCAGGGTTCCCACCTGTTCAGCGTAACTTGACTGAACCTGCAACAGCTGGCTTTGGAGCTGGTGGATCTGGACCTGACGATTGGAAACCAGCATGCTGCCCGCGAGGGACAGCACTAACGCCAGGACGAGCACCAGGGTGGACTTTCGAGCCGCCGTCGCACCGCGCCACAGCGACCGCACCGCGTTGCGCCGCGCCGCACCGGCTCGGTGCGCGGCCGGCCGAGGGCGACGGCGGACCGGGGAAGGGGCCAGGGGATGACGCGGAAGGGGGACGTCGCCGCGCCGCGGAAGGGTGACGACGCTCACGGCACGATCTTTCGGGCGACCCGCAACCGGGCAGAACGAGCACGAGGATTGCGCGCGACCTCGTGCGCGGTGGCCATCATCGCACTGGCCTTGACCACGCTGACGCGATGGATGGCCCCGCACACGCAGCCCAACTCGATCGGACAGCGGCAACCGCCGCTCGCCGCCTCGGCGAGCACGTCCTTGACCACCCGGTCCTCGCCCGAGTGGTACGCGATCACCACGAGGACCCCGTCGAGATCCAGCACGTCCAGGGCCGCGGCGAGACCCTCGCGGAGTTGGAACTCCTCATCATTGACCAAGACCCGCAGCGCTTGGAACGTACGGGTCGCCACGTGACCGCGTCGACGATGAGCGGGCGGCACCGCCCGTTCGACCGCGGCGACCAGTTCGAAGGTCGTGCGGGGACGGTTCGCCACGATCGACGCGGCGATTGCCCGGGCGAAGCGCGCCTCACCGTGACGAGCCAACAAGACCCGCAGTTGCTCCTCGTCGATGTGCGCGATCACCGACGCCGCGTCGAGCCCCGTCGACGGATCCATCCGCATGTCCAGAGGCGCGTCAACGCGCAGGGAGAAGCCTCGTCGCGCATCATCGAGTTGATGCGACGAGACGCCGAGGTCCATGAGGATCCCCAGTACGCGAGCGCCACCAATGAAGTCGGCCTCGCGCTCGCGTACCTCGCGCAGATCCGCGAAGGCAGCGTCAACGACGCGCACTCGTGATCCGAACGACGCGAGGCGCCGACGGCTAGCCTCGCGAGCCTCGGGGTCGCGGTCGATCCCGAGCAAGCGCACGTCCGGCACGCCACGCAGCAGGGCGGCGGCGTGACCGCCACCCCCCAGCGTCGCGTCGATCACGACACCCCCCGCGCTCGCGCTCAGGTACGACACCACCTCACCCTCAAGGACGGGAACGTGGAACGTGTCGCGGGCCATCTGCAGCCTGTCAACCGACGAGACAGACAGGGGGGCGGAGGAGTTGTCCCTGCCCACCTCGTCCGTTGTCAGGCTGCACGTGGTCCGCGACGCACACTCGAACACCACTCCTCTCACTCGTAGCTGCCTTCTTTGAAGAGCGACTCCGCCGGATTGACCTTCGCGGCGAACACCTCCGGAGCCCAGAGCTCGAGATGATCCAGCGCTCCCACCACCAGCACGTCGCCGGTCAGGCCGCCGTACTCACGGATCACCGCCGGCAGCGCGAACCGTCCCTGGCGATCGAACTCGACGTCCGAGGAGTTCGCAGCCCAGTAGCGAACCTTCTGGCGCTCCAGCGGGCCGCCCGCTCGACTCTGCGCCTGACGCTCCTGGGTCTGACGCGCGAACTCGCCCGGCGTCCACAGTGCCACGCACCCCTCGGCATTCGGGCTCAGGTGTCCCCCGTGCTCGAACTCGGGTCGAAAGCGTGCGGGCAGGATTAGTCGTCCCTTCGCGTCCAGCGAGTGCTGAAACTGACCGACGAACCCGAGCATCCCTGAATCCCTCCGTAGGGCACCACTTTGCCCCACTTCGTGACACAGTACACCACTTCACCCCACTTTGAAACCACAATTGGGCTGAACTTGTGTCGGTCACCCGCGGGGCACCAGGCACCACGACCAGGGGACAGCGCCGCACGCGGAGGCGACCAGGGACCGAGCGACGCCTAGATGATGGCGTGGTGGTGGGGGACAAAGCCCCCCGACGCCTCGCCTAGCGCCGTCAACACGTCCGCCGCCTCGAGGGCCAACGACGCCATGGTCTGGTGATCGAGAGCGTCGTACAGACCGGGTGGCACCTGGCGGAGATAGCCGAGGACGTCGCGCGTCGGGTGCGCGTGCAGGACCGTCGATAGGAAAGTCCCCTCGCGCACGCGCCACTGCGTGACCCCAACGGCCTTGCGGCCGTCAACGAAGATCTCCCCGGGACCGCGGCCGGCGAAGCACATCACGCTGAAGGCGCGATCAACGTCCAGATGACCTTCGTGCTCGCGCACGTCGCCGTCCACGCGCGCGGCCAGGACCTCACGCCACCACCCCCCCACGAGTCGCGAGCTGACGCCCACGTCGGGCGACCAGCGCGGATCGCTCGAGGGTAGCCACCAGTCCACCCAGAGGTCGTCGGGGCGCAACGCGACCACGCCTCCCCCACCACGCCGACGGCGCAGGGCCACCCCGTCTCGCGCCGCGCGCGGATCCACGACCGATAGTGCCTGATGACCTCCCAGAACCAGCGTCAGACTCGACACCCGCGCCACCACCATGCACGCCTCGCGCCTCGCGCGCAGAGCGTCGTAGTCGTAGAGCTCGCGAACCTCGCCGCTCACGACGCCAGGGGCAGAAAGGGCGCCCACAGTGGGTCGGGGTCGGGCACGTGACGCCAGCGCCACCACGGTCCCGACGGCGCCCGGGGCTCGAAGTGCAGCCGCCACCCCAATTCCTCGAGCAGGCGGTCACCCTTCAGCATGTTGTGGCGACGGCACGCGGCGACCACGTTGGTCCACTCGTGACGCCCACCCCGACTGCGCGGGACGACGTGGTCGACGGTGTCGGCGTGCTCCAGGCAGTACGCGCAGGTGAACGCATCGCGCAGGAGCAGCGAGCGCCGCGTCAGGGGCGGCGTACGCACGCGCGAAGGTAGCCGCACCATCTCCGCCAGTCGCACGATCGCGGGCACCGCGACGTCGTGGCTTGCCGAGTGGTACCAGACGGGATCCTCAGGCGTCACCACCGCCTCGGCCCGGCCGCCCAGGAGCAGCACCACCGCCCGACGCTCGCTCACGAGCTGCAGCGGCTCGAAGGTCGCGTTGAGCAGGAGTACCCGTCCCACGGCACGAACTTACTGCCGCCGCGCCTGGCGCCGCGCCCACCGGGCGGCGTCGACCACCATCGACCACGAGGGTCGCGAGGCCGTCTCGCCCGTCGCGGTGACCATGCGAAAGTGCCAGTACGCGCGATCAGGCAGGGGGAGGAACGGCGGACGCCACCACCAGCCCCGCCGACGCAGCCGCCAGGCGGCGCGCGCCACCACGAAACCGCTCGCCGGGTCAGCCCAGACGCCGCGGGCCACGCCGCGCGGCCACCACTCAGCCCGACGCACGCGACGACGCACCGCGTGACGGCGGGCGAACCCGGACGCCGGTGCTCACTGCTCGCGACGGCGCTGACGCAGCAGCCACTCGCGAATCGAGGCCGTGCGCGGCCCCACCGCCGCGCTGGCGGCCTCCCCCTGGCCCGAGCGAGTCAGGTCGCGCCACGAGGCCCGTCCCAGCAGACGCGCGTTGCGCTCCACCACAATCGTCGAGACGAACATGAGTGCCACGCCCACGAGGCCGAGCAGGATCGAGTAGGAGAAGAATGCCACGAGAATCGCCAGACCCGCCACGAAGCCCGCCACGCCCCAGCGCACCCGCCGTCCGCCGTGCACGTAGACGTTCGTCTCGCGCACGCTCTTGGCGAATCGGGGGTCGTGCTTGGAGAGTGACTCTTCGAGTTGATCCAAGATCCGCTGTTCGTGCTCTGACAGTGGCATCGCCTCTCCTTTCCCGCGACGTACGTATCGTACCGCCGCCAGCGCAAACGTCGCACGTCACGTGGTCCGAGCACTCGCCCGACTGACCGTCTTCTTATCTAGTCGTGTTCTCTCGTCGTGGCGGAGCCGGGCTCGCGACGTGTCGCGGGCAACGCCACCCAACACGGAGCGATCCGCGCCGGCTCCGTCGCGCGAGGCGCACCCGCGCTGCCCGGACGTCGCGGGGACGTGCGCGCGAGGTCGATAGTGTCGCAGCGTGCCGCCCGCCGTCCCACACGAGGGGCGTCGACGCGCGATAACGCGCGACGACGCCCCCGCGATCACCCTGCTCCTGGGCGTCGTGACCGCGCTGACGTGGTCCGCGCTGGCATCAGGCTCGTACCAGCGGATCGTGTCGACGCGCTGGCATCTCCCCGTGCTCGGTTCCCTCGGCGTCACCAGCGCCCACGCGCTGGTGACCTCGGGACTGATGACCATCTTCTTCTTCGGGGTGGGTCTCGAGCTGACTCGCGAGCGTCGTACCGGTGCCCTGGCCCACTGGCGCCTCGCCCTCGCGCCCGTCGCCGGCGCGATCGGGGGAATGGCCGCGACCGCTCTGCTCTCCCTGCTCGCCGGACTGGTCCTCGACTCGTCAGCCCTTCGGCGGGGCTGGGGAGTGCCCATGGCCACCGACGTCGCCTTCACGCTGGGCATACTCGCCCTGGCCGGTCGCCGCGTGCCCCCGACGCTGCGGCTCTTCCTGCTGACGCTGGCCGTGGCCGACGACGTGCTGAGCGTGATCGTCCTGGCGGTCACGGGTGCCTCGCACCCGCGAATGGCCGACGTAGCCGTGGCACTCGGCGTGACCCTGCTCGCGGTGGCTCTCTCTCGGCGTCGGCGTAGCGCGGCGTGGCGCATCCTCGTCCTGATCACCCTCTGGTGTGCTCTGGCGCTGGCGCACGTCGAGCCCCCCCTCGCCGGCATCCTCGCCGCCGTGGTCGTACCGTGGGACGCGCACCACGCGCCGCGCCTCGAAGACGGCGCGAACCGGTGGTCCGTCGTCGCGGTGCTGCCCCTCTTCGCCCTCGTCTCGTGCGGCGTCGTGTGGTCGCGACTGCACGACGCGTCCACGGTTCTCACGATCGTGCTCGCCACGATCGCCATCCGCCTCATCGGCAAGACCCTCGGCATCACCGGTGGCGTGGCCCTC
>JAJZYE010000053.1 GCA_021806055.1 Actinomycetes bacterium
TGTTCCCCAGGTGTACGGCGCGTATCTGCGGTACGCCAACTGCTGCGCCGTCCATCGTCCGAGACCTTGGGCCACCCGGCGTCTCGCGGCCGCCTGCGTCGCCTCGGTCTGCGCGCCGGCCAGCGCGACGCCGGTCGCCAACATATGGGTCAACGTGCAACTTTTTTGACTTGGTGTCGGTGGGCGAGGTCTCTGAGATCATCGAGTGACCGATGAGCGTGGACTCTTGTCCGAACAGCCAGTGCCTGCGGTCGTGTGGGTTCTTCACCGGTCATCGTGACCGGAACGGTGCACTGACCGCTGGCACTGGGCCCAGCTAGAGTGCCGGACTCAATTCTTCCTATCGTTGGTGCTAACCGCGACCATGGCCACCGAACGGTAACTGTACGAAGTTGAGGTTCTTCACTGGCGACGCCGTTGATACCGATGGTGCGCGCCGACACTCCGTGCGAAGAGTCTCACCTATCGCCACATCCTCCGGTCGAGAGATGCGGCGATAGGTGAGAAAGAACCTAGACCCTCTGGTTATAGCGGACCCGGCATGATTTCCCGTTAGATAGCACGATAGTGAAAGTGAAGATCCCGTTGCGCGAGCCGGCGCGGACCGAGACGTACACCGTGAGGACGGTACCACTGTCGTGTGCAACCCTGCTCACCGTACCCGCATGGCTGGTGATACGCGGCTGGCCGTAGAAGCCGGTGCCGTCAACGTAGAGCGTGACGGTACGCCCGGCGACTGCGTGACCCACGACCCGGTACGCATGGAGGACCACGGGTACGCGCGCACCTGGGGTCACCGTCAAGGTAAACGTGAACGTGCCACCATCACCATTCGGATCACTCGTCGTCCCGGTCACGACGTACGTTCCCACCGCGAGGGAGCTCGTTGTGCGTACGACGCCACTCGAGGAAATCACAAGGTCTGCGGATCCCCCGGTCTTGACGTACGTAACAGCTCCGTTGCTACCGCTCACTGCCAGTTGGCTCGTGAAGGAGCTGGAACTCGTCGCAACAACTGACCCCGTGAGCGGCACAGTCTGGACAATCGCACCAACACTCAGCGAGTACGAGAACACGCCGACATCACCACTGGTGTCACTCGTCGTCCCCGTCACCGTGTAGGTCCCTGCAGCCAATGTGCCCTTCGTCGTAATGAGGCCAAGGGAGGACACATTCAGCTTCTGACCTTGCCCGTGCGAGGAGTACGTTACGACACCGGTGGCGCCGGTGACGGCCAGTTGCGCCTGGAATGTCGTGGACCCCGTCACCGTGACGGATCCCGAAGTCGGGGCGATTTGGACGAGCGAGCCGACCGAAGTTGTAAACGGGAACGACGCGTCCACCCACGTCGCCCCGGCGGGAGCCACTCCACAGTGCGTGGCGGCGCTCGCATCGTTGCTGGGATACGGCGTCGCGTTCAACTCACAGAGATACACGGTGTAGGTGGTACCAGATATCAACCCGGTAGGCACTGGTATCGACCCACCAAGGATCGGTGCGTGCAGTGTCGTCCCGTCGTAGCAATCATTCGAGATCGTAACGCCCGCGCTGTCTCCGGCGACGGGCGTCGCGGTCGGCGACGAAAACCACTTGACCGCCAGGAGCGAGGTGGGGACGTCTCCATAGCCGGCGCCCGTTGTGCAACTCGACGGTGGCGACGTGACGGGCGTGGATAATGTCGCTGCCTGGACTGCTTGAATCGCGTTAGCCCACCAATGCGTGGTGGCTCCCTTGGCATCCGCGACAGTGATTGAGGCTCCCGCCGCGCCAGTGGTCGGCGTTGCAGAGATCGTCGGATCACCCGGCAGAGGCTGACCGGCGTACGTGATGAGGAATTCACCGCCTGGCAATGGCGACAGTGCCGAATTCACGATCGCGACCGCGCACCCGAACAAGCCCGCGTTGATCTGGGTTTGCGTAGGCGGACACACGGCGTTCTTATCGCTTCCGGCGAAGGTAGCAGGTACCACTAGCGTCGTCGTGGTGCATAGTCCAGCAGTCGCTGCGGGACAGCCCGTATCAGTAGCACTCCTCGCGAAGGTGGCCAGAGTCGCGGTGTCCGCCTCGTTCGTCGGCGTGACGGTGGACGAGCTAATTCCCCCGAGTAGCGAGGCCTCAAGTGCGTAGGTCGCGGTCGACGCGACGTTGCAATCAATGGCAATTTTGGTGGAGCCCGCCTTCGCACCCACAACGAGCACACCCGACGGCGTCGTCACGACGGACCCCGGAGCTACCAGAACCGTCTCATTGCACGGCGTGTTCGACGTGGTGGCCGCCGACGCCGACGGCCCCGATATCAGTGACAAGCCCGTCAATAACAACACCGACGCTGCCCCGAGCGACACGAACGACCTGAAAATCGTCCGTATCCTGGTAGGACCGCCCAGACCGATGGAAAAAGGTCTCACGTCACGCCAACTTTCCTGTGAAGCACCTGACGTTCTGTCAGATGACGAGGATGCGGGGTCTTGACGTCCTGCGAAGGACTCTAGCACGATAGCGACATCAGCGACAGGGAAGATTTCGCGAGAGGTGCGTGATACCACGTGACGATCCAGCCCCCGTGCACCACGGCTGAGGGCTGAGCACGTCCCGGCTCGCGTCGACCGTCACGTTTTCTCCAGCCAAACGTCGCCGCTAAACGAGTGCCTCGAGAAACCAGGCGGTCGGGCGATGCGGGGCTTTACGCATTCACAAAAGACTGCGGCGCCAACGGAAAGTCCTGACGCGTCACTGACGTGATGTGTAAGTGGCCGCAGAACCGCGCGCACGATGGGGTTCTGGAGTGTCGAAGCCGCTGCCGCAGCCGCCATGCGAAACGCTCGAACCTTGCTGCGCGTGCCCCGACCTCGGGGGCAACCCTGCTGTTCGTGTCGACGCTGATCATCGGGTCACCTCTCTGGACGTCATCGTCCGGCGCGAGCCCGAGACCTCGACCAACCAGCACTGTCCCATCGCAGGGTTCGCGCTCGTCTCTACGGCTGTCGACCTCGACCATCCCGCCCACCTACCAACGTGGCGACACCGTGACGATGTCCTTTGCCGGGAAGAGCACCTCGCGGAAGAACTGGCGTATCGCCGTCGGTCCGGCCACCTTCGTTCCGCGTAACAGGTTCGAGGGCTATCGAGGTGTGGAACAACGACGTCGGCAACGATCAACCAGGAATGTGCGCCGAGCTCCTCATGAGCAGCATTCGACAGCCCGGCGCCACCGACGCCACGACTATGACGTGGGATGGTCCGGGTTGGCGCCCTACCGTACGGCCATCGCCGGAATGCTCCGAGACCGTGGCAACCGCGTCCGTCCCCGTCGACTGTCCACGTTCAATCGGGGATCGTGAGACGGCCACCACGATGCATCCTCTCGCAGATCACCACGGCCCTCAAGAACTACAGCATCGCACTTCGTGCAAAGTTGCACAATGTGCAAATATTTGCCAGACTGGAGTGCGTGACGGAGACTTCCCTCGGACGCCGTGATCGAAAGCGCGAGGCAACCCACCAGTCGCTTCGGGCAGCGGCCCTTCGACTCGGCGCAGAGCGCGGCGTTCAGCACGTCACCGTCGAAGAGATCGCCAACGAGGCGGACGTCTCGGTACGGACCTTCTACGACCACTTCTCCTCCAAGCAGGACGCGGTGATCGGCTTCGACGAGTGGCGCATCACCCAGCTACGCGACGCCCTGCGGACCCGGCCCGCGCACGAGTCACCCCGGGTTGCGCTGCGCGCGGTGCTGCGCGAGCTGCTCGTCGAGTCGAGCGCCGAGTGGCCGCTGCGAATGAAGGCCGTCGCGAGCGATCCCGCGATGTTGCCACACATGTTTGCGTCCTTCGTGGGCTACGAGCGAGCCATCGTCGAGGTCATCGCCGAGCGCACTGGCCTAGACCCCACTCTCGACCTTTTCCCCACCCTGCTCACCACCGTAGCGAGCGGTGCCTTTCGGGCCACCATGACGATCTGGCGCGCCAACGCTGGCGCCGTCGACCTGCTGAGCGTCTTCGACGACGCGTTCGCCAACTTGGCGCGCGGACTTGGGTGGCGGTCTCCCACGGGCGGTACGCACGACGAGACGACGTCGTGCTGACGCGTCTCATGCGCACGTTCCTGCGCCCGTACGCCGGGCGTATCACCGTACTGGTCCTGCTCCTCGTCGCTCAGACCGCCGGCAACCTGTACCTGCCCAACCTCAATGCCGACATCATTGACGGTGGTGTCGTCACGGGAAACCTGCACTACATTCTGCACACCGGTCTGTGGATGCTGATCCTGACCCTCGCCGTCGGCGTCTTCGCGATCGTCGGCATCTACTGGGCGTCGCGCGTCTCGATGGGGGCGGGCGCCGACATCCGCCAGGCGATCTTCACGCGCGTCCAGGACTTCTCCGCCCGCGACATGAACTCCTTTGGCACCGCATCCCTGATTACGCGTAACACCAACGACGTCCAGCAGATCCAGATCTTCCTCCAGATGGCCCTCACCATGATGGTCATCGCGCCGATCATGTCCGTAGGCGGGGTCATCATGGCGATCCACGAGGGTGCCACGCTGTCGGCACTGCTCCTCGTCGCGGTGCCGATCATGGCGATCTTCATCGGACTCGTCATGATCCGCGTTATCCCCCAGTTCCGCTCCATGCAACGCAAGATCGACCGGATCAACCAGGTCTTGCGCGAGCAGATCACCGGCGTGCGCGTCATCCGCGCCTTCGTGCGCAATCACGCCGAGGCGGATCGTTTCGCGGTCGCCAACGCCGACCTCACGGCCACCGCCCTCAACGTGAATCGCGTCTTCGCTCTGGCCATGCCCGTCATGATGATGATCCTGAACCTCTCGAGCGTTGCCGTGGTCTGGTTCGGCGGACGCCTAGTCAGCGAGAACGTCATGGCGATCGGCAACCTCACCGCGTTCCTGACCTACATCCTGCAAATCTTGATCTCGGTGATGATGGCGGTGATGGTCGCCATCCTCCTCCCGCGGGCGGCGGCCAGCGCCGAGCGCATCGAACAAGTCTTGGACACGGTGCCCGCGGTGGTCGACCCCGCCACCCCCGTCACGCCCTCACGTACGGACGGAACCATTCGTCTCGACGCAGTCTCCTTCGCCTACCCGGGCAGCGAGCGTCCGGTCCTGGATTCGCTGGACGTCACCTTTGAACCCGGCCAGACGAGTGCCATCATCGGCGGCACCGGCAGCGGGAAGACCACTCTGCTCAACCTCATTCCACGCTTCTTCGACGTCACGGCGGGCGCGGTGCTCGTCAACGGCGTCGACGTGCGCGACCAGGGGCTCGACGCCCTGTGGGCGACGATCGGTCTCGTCCCCCAGGCCGCCTATCTCTTCAGTGGCACCGTGGCGAGCAATCTGCGCTTCGGCCGACCCGACGCCACCGACGCCGAGCTGTGGCGCGCCCTCGACATCGCCCAAGCGCGTGACTTCGTGGCGACCATGCCCGGGGGGCTCGACGCCTCCATCGACCAAGGTGGCACCAACGTCTCCGGCGGGCAGCGCCAGCGCCTGTCAATCGCGCGCGCGCTCGTGAAGAGACCCGCCGTCTACCTCTTCGACGACTGCTTCTCCGCCCTCGACGCGGCAACGGACGCCCGGCTGCGCGACGCGCTGCGCGACGAGGTGAGCGACGCCACCGTCGTGATCGTCGCCCAACGCGTCAGCACGATCATGCACGCCGAGCGCATCGTCGTGCTCGACGACGGGCGCATCGTCGGCGTCGGCACGCACGACTTCCTACTCCGCAGTTGTGACCCGTACCGCGAGATCGTTGTCTCCCAACTCGGCGAGCAGGCCGTACCATGAGCATGGGACCGATGGGAGCCATGCGTGGTGGCACGGGGGCCCCGCCACGGCGCAGTCGCGACCTACGCGCCACCAGTCGGCGCCTGGTGGCGCTGCTACGCCCTGATCGCGTAAGGCTTCTCGCCGCGCTCGTCCTGGGCGTGACCTCGGTCGCCTTCATGGTGTCGGGCCCCCAGATACTGGGTAACGCCACCAACGTCCTGTTCGACGGACTCATCTCCAAGAGGCTGCCAAGTGGCACGACCAAGGCGCAGGCCATCGAGTACCTGCGACTGCACGGCCACGCCCAGATCGCGGCGATGGTGTCGGGCATGAACGTGATCCCCGGCACCGGGGTCAACGTGAGCGAACTGGGTCGGATACTGGGCGCCGCGGCCCTCGTCTACCTCGGGGGAGCCGCCTTCAACTACTTCCAGGGCTACACGATGGCCGGCATAACCCAGCGTCTGATGGCGACGATGCGCCGCGACGTCGAGGAAAAACTGCGTCGGCTGCCGTTGCGCTACTTCGACAGCCACTCCCACGGCGACATCCTCAGTCGCGTCACCAACGACATCGACAACCTGACGACCACGATCCAACAGGGGTTGAGTCAGTTGCTCACCTCCGTCCTCACGGTCATCGGCGTGCTGGCCATGATGTTCTGGATCTCCCCCCTGCTCGCCGCAGTCGCCGCGGTCACGGTCCCCGTGGCCGTCGGGATCACCGTGGTCATCGCGCGCCGCTCCCAGACCCAGTTCGCGGCCCAGTGGGAGCGAACCGGCACCCTCAATGGCCTCGTCGAGGAGACCCACAGCGGCCACGAGCTCGTTCAAGCCTTCGGGCGACGCCGGGCGACGATTGCCGAGTTCACGTCCCAGAACGAGCGCCTGCTGGCGTCGAGCTTCCGGGCGCAGTTCCTGTCGGGGATCATCCAGCCGTCGATCCAGTTCGTCACCAACGTGAACTACGTCATCATCGCCGTGGTGGGCGGCTACCGGGTGGCGTCGGGACTGCTATCGCTGGGCGCCGTCATTGCCTTCATCCAGTATTCGCGCCAGTT
>JAJZYE010000054.1 GCA_021806055.1 Actinomycetes bacterium
CGCGCGGGCTCGCAGTACTGAAGGCCGGCGTGACGCGCGATCCCGCGACCATCGCCGACGAGCTGGTGGCGCTGGTGCGCGAGAAGGTGGGGGCGGTGGCCAGCCTGCGGCGCGTCGACATCGTGGCCGCGCTGCCCAAGACGCGCTCGGGCAAGGTCCTGCGCAAGTCGATGCGCGCCATTGCCGACGGCGTCGACCTCCCGGTTCCCTCGACGATTGACAATCCGGCCACGCTCGACGCGCTGCGCCCGGTGCTGGAGTCGCACTGAGGCGCTCGTCGTCGGTCAGGTGGTCAGGTGGTCAGGATGAAGCGCTCGACGGCGTAGGCGAAGCCGTCGTCGTCGTTGGTGCGGGTCACGGCCCCCGCCGCGCGGCGCACGTCCGGTGAGCCGTTGCCCATCGCGATCGCCAGTCCGGCGCGCGCAAACATCGACAGGTCGTTGTGCATGTCGCCGATCACCGCGACGTCGAGTCGGCGCACGCCCAGGTGGGTGGTGAGGTAGTCCACGACGTGGCCCTTGGTGGCCTCGCGGGCGGTGACGTCCAGGTAGTAGGGCTGGGAGGACGACGCGCTGACGCCGGGCAGCTCGGTGGTGAGTTGCTCGCGCGCGTCGTCGACGGCGGCGGTGTCGGCGCTCACCCCCACCACCTTGATCACCCCGTCGGTCTGGGCGTCGACGCGGGGCACCACCCGGGGACCGTAGCCGCCGGCGTGCGTCTCGTGATCGACGTAGGGCGCGCCGGCGTCACGCACGAGCCAGTCGTCGTGGCGGTAGACCCACGCGTCAAGGTGGTGTGCGTGCAGGCGCTCGACGATCGGTGTGACCAGGCCCGCCTCGATGGTGTGCGTCTCCAGGACGGTCCAGTCGGGGGTCACGATCTGGCCGCCGTTGAAGCCACCCAGTGGCGTGGTGAGTGTGAGGGGCTCGATTAGGTGGCGCATCGCGAGGGTGGCGCGGCCGCTGGTGATCGCGAAGTGCACGCCGGCCTCGCGCAGCTGGGCGACGGCCGCCAGTGTGCGGGGGGAGAGTCGCTTGTCCGAGGTGACGAGGGTTCCGTCGACGTCAGACAGGAGCAGGGCGATGCGGGGGCTCACTCGGGCAGCGACCACCGGTGCGGGGCCACGATGGCGTCGGTCGAGGCGGGGCCCCAGCTGCCCGGGGCGTAGGGCTGTACGTCGGGCGGGTTCTCCAGGAGTGGCGCGGCCACCTCCCAGAGCCGCTCGATGCCGTCGGCGCGCGTGAACAGCGACTGGTTGCCCGTCATCGCTTGGAGGATGAGGTGCTCGTAGGCCTCCAGGTGGTGCATCGACTGGAACGACTCGTCGTAGCGGAAGTGCATGAGCGCCTGGCCCAGCAGCATCGCGGGACCCGGCTGTTTGGCGAGGAAGCGGGTGTGGATCGATCCGGGGTCGGCGAAGTTGATCATGATCTGGTTCGCGCGCTCGCGGGTGGCCTGGGGATCGACCGGGAAGAGGCGCATGACGGGCTCGCGGAAGGTGACGGTTACCGTCTGGCGGCTCTCGGCCAGGCACTTGCCCGTGCGCAGGTAGAAGGGGACGCCCTTCCAACGGGTGTTGTCGACCTCGGCGCGAAGGGCGACGAAGGTCTCGGTTCGCGAGTCGCCGGCGACGCCGGGCTCACTCCGGTAGCCCTCGTACTGGCCGTAGATAACGTGGTCGGGGTCGAGGGGACGAAGCGAATCGAACACCTTGCCCACCTCGTCACGCAGGGGCCTGGCGTCCAGGGAGGTGGGCTGCTCCATGGCGATGAAGCCCAGGACCTGGAACAGGTGGGTGATCACCATGTCGCGGAATGTCCCCGTGGACTCGAAGAACGCCCCTCGGCCCTCGATGGAGAGGGTCTCGGGCACGTCGATCTGGACGTGGTGGACGTGCGTGCGATTCCAGAGCGATTCGAAGAGCTCGTTGGCGAAGCGCAACGCCAGGATGTTGTCGACGGACTCCTTGCCGAGGAAGTGATCGATGCGAAAGACGCGGGTCTCGTCGAAGTGCTCAGCGATGATGGCGTTGAGCGTCCGAGCGGACGCCAGGTCGGTGCCGAAGGGCTTCTCGCAGATCACGCGGGCGCCCTCGCTCAGTCCCGAGGCGCCCAGCAGCTGGATCATCGTCGCCACGGCGTCGGGGGGGATCGCTAGGTGGAAGAGGCGCCGCGCCTCCGGGCCCAGCTCGTGCTGGGCGTGGTGGACGGCGCGCACCAGCGGTGACGGGTCGTCGGGATCCGCCGCCGCGAAGGAGAGGTTCTGGGCGAAGGCGTCCCAGGGGGCGTCCTCGAGCGGGCAGTCGCCGAACTGCGCCACGGCGTCGTGCGCGAAGGTCCGGAAGTGGTCACTCGTCTGGGCGAAGGACCGCGGAGCGCTGCCGATGATGCGGTAGTGACGCGGGAGAAGTCCCGCGAGGGCGAGGTGGTAGAGACCGGGCAGGACCTTACGGCGCGCGAGGTCGCCGGTGGCCCCGGCGAGGACGATGACGTGGTCGTCGGGGACCGGCGGGGTGGTGGCGCTCACGGCCGGCTCCCGCGCACGGGTCCGGCTGCCGCCTGGTCGGCCAGCACCAGGGACGCGTTCGCCTCGACGCGACCAGCGGGGGTCGCGGGATCGGCGTCGAGCAGCCGGGCCAGGGCGTCGCGCTTGTCCGCACCCGCGACCAGCCACACCAGCTGGCGGGCCCGCGCCAGTGCGGGGTAGGTGAGGGTCATACGCCGGTGGCCCTGGTAGGGGGCGGTCACGGCCACCGGGCGATCGGTCACGCCCAGCACCGGATCGTCGGGCACCAGCGAGGCGCAGTGCCCGTCGGCGCCGAGGCCCAGGTGCACGAGGTCGAGGGTCGCGGGCAGGGCGTCACCGTAGCGGGTCGCGGCCACCCCGAGGTCGGGGTCCTCGACCGGCATGGGCGCGACACGAGCGCCGGTCGCCCGTGCCAGCTCGTGCAGGTCGATCAGGTTGCGCGCCGGGTCACCCGCGGGGGCGACGCGCTCGTCCACCTGGTAGAGGGTCAGCCGTTCCCAGCGCGCCCGGCGCCCAGCGATCAGCGACCACGTCGCGCGCGGGGTCGTGCCGCCGCTCAGCGCCCAGGCGAGGTCGCCGCCCTCGGGCCCGACGCTCGCGATGAGGTAGTCCGCCGCCGCCCGCGACAGGGAGGCCGCGTCGTCGTACACGCGCAGTTCGTGGCGCACCTAGCTGGCCCTCTCCGCGTGGCCGCCGAACTCGGCGCGCAGCGCCGAGAGGACCCGGGCACTGAAGGCGCCCTCGCCGCGCGACTCGAAACGTTGCCAGAGTGACGCCGCGATCACCGGGGCCGGCACCGACTCCTCGATGGCGGCCTCCACGGTCCAGCGGCCCTCGCCCGAGTCCGAGACCCGCCCGCTGAAGTCGTCCAGTTCGGGGGAGCGCGCCAGGGCGTCGGCCGCGAGGTCGACCAGCCACGACGAGATCACCGAGCCGTGGCGCCACACCTCGGCCACCTCCGCCACGTCGATGTCGAAGGAGAAGAACTCCGGGTGACGCAGTGGTGCCGTCTCGGCGTCGGCACCCGCCGGCCGTCGGCCGACACCGGCGTGGTGCAGGATGCTGAGTCCCTCGGCCAGCGCGCCCATCATGCCGTACTCGACGCCGTTGTGGACCATCTTGACGAAGTGACCAGCCCCGGCGGGCCCGCAGTGCAAGTAGCCCAGGGGTGCGGTGCCCGGTCGGGTGCGGTTCGGCGTCGGTGTGGTGGCGTCGTCGCCCGGGGCGATGGAGCGAAAGATCGAGTCGAGGCGCGCGACGACCTCGTCCTCGCCGCCGATCATCAGGCTGTAGCCTCGCTCGAGTCCCCACACGCCGCCACTGGTGCCGCAGTCCACGTAGTGCAGGTGCCGCGACGCCAGCTCCTGGGCGCGGGTGATGTCGTCCTGGTAGAACGAGTTGCCGCCGTCGATGATGACGTCGTCGGGGCTCAGCAGGTCGCTGAGCTCATCCACCGCGCCCTGGGTGAGGGCGGCGGGCAACATGAGCCAGACCGCGCGCGGCGCGTCGAGCGCGTCGACCAGCTCGCGCAGCGAGGCGGCGGCGACGACGTGTTCGCTGGCGAGCGCCGCGCTGGCCGCGGGGTTGACGTCGTAGACGACGCAGTGGTGCCCGTCGGCGGTGAGACGGCGTACCAGGTTGGCGCCCATCCTTCCGAGGCCGACCATGCCGAGCTGGGTCGGCGATGGCGTGGTGCTCGTGGCGTTGGCGTTGGCGTTGGTGGCGGGTGTGGTCATGGCGAGGGGACCCCTCCTTGCTTGAGAGCGCGGTAGCGCTCGATGAGTGCGTTCGTGGACGAATCGTGGTCGAGGCGGGGCGCCACCGCGGTGTCGAGCTCGGGCGCGATGCGCGCGGCGAGCTCCTTGCCCAGCTCGACGCCCCACTGGTCGAAGGAGTCGATCTGCCAGATCACGCCCTGGGTGAAGACGGCGTGCTCGTAGAGGGCGATCAGCGAACCGAGGGTGCGCGGGGTCAACTGGTCGGCGAGCAGCACGCTGGAGGGGCGGTTGCCCTCCATCACCCGGTGGGCCACCACCGCGTCGGGGGTCCCCATCGCGCGCACCTCGTCGGCGGTGCGTCCGAAGGCCAGGGCCTGGGCCTGGGCGAAGACGTTGGAGGAGAGGATGTCGTGGTGGTTCCCCAGGGGGTTGAGCGGACGGGCGAAGCCGATCAAGTCGACCGGAATGATCGAGGTGCCCTGGTGCAGGAGCTGGTAGAAGCTGTGCTGACCGTTGGTGCCGGGCTCGCCCCAGTAGAGCGCCCCGGTGTCGTAGTCGACCCGCGTGCCCTCGAGGGTGACGTGCTTGCCGTTGGACTCCATCGTCAGCTGCTGGAGGTAGGCGGGCAGCCGGGTGAGGTACTGGTCGTAGGGCATGACCCCCTGGGCCGTGAAGCCGAGGAAGTTCCGATTCCACACGCCGAGCACTCCGGTGAGGACGGGGAGGTTGCGCTCCAGCGGTGTCGTGAGAAAGTGCTCGTCCATGGCGCGCAGTCCCGCGAGCAACTCGTCGAAGCCGTCGGGCCCGACGGCGATCATGGTGGACAGGCCGATGGCGCTGTCCATCGAGTAGCGTCCGCCCACCCAGTCCCAGAAGCCGAAGATCGCGTCCGGCGCGATCCCGAACTCGGCTACCGCGGCGTCGTTGGTGGAGACCGCGACGAAGTGGTGCGCCACCGCCTGCTCGTCACCGAGTCCCGCCACCAGCCACTCGCGGGCGGAACGGGCGTTGGTGAGCGTCTCGAGGGTGGTGAAGGTCTTGGACGCCACGATGAAGAGGGTGCGTGCGGGATCGAGGTCGCGCAGCGTCTCGACGAGATCGGTGGCGTCGACGTTGGAGACGAAGTGGAAGGAGATGTTGCGAGTGGCGTAGTGGCGCAGGGCCTGGTAGGCCATCACCGGCCCCAGGTCCGAGCCACCGATGCCGATGTTGACGACGTGGGCGATGGCGTCGCCACGATGGCCTCGCCAGTCACCGGAGCGCACGCGCTCGGCGAAGGACCGCATCCGTGCGAGGACGCCGTGAACCTGTGCGACGACGTCCTCGCCGTCGACGACCAGGGACGCGGGGGGTGCCATGCGCAGGGCCACGTGCAGGACGGCGCGGTCCTCGGAGACGTTCAGGTGCTCGCCGGCGAACATCGCGTCGCGACGTTGCGCGAGGTCGCTCTCGGTGGCCAAGTCGATCAGGTGGTGCATGGTCTCGTCGGTGACGCGCTGCTTGGCGTAGTCCAGGTACCAGCCGGCACCCTCGGCCCGCAGTCGCGTCCCGCGCGACGGGTCAGCGGCGAACAGGTCGCGCAGGTGCTGGGTGCCCAGGGTTGCGGCGTCGGCCTCGAGGGCACGCCACGCGCGCCGTTGGCGGAGGGGGGTGGTCATGGAAGTCTCCTCGTCGTCACTGTTCGTCACTGTCGGCCTCGGCGGCGTCACGCATCGCGCGACGCGGAAGGTTCGGCGGGACGTAGAGCCGGGCGGCGCCGATGGTGGCGTCGTTCAGCCCGTAGTAGACGTCGAAGCGCTCCGGCTGACCGATGTCGTCGCGCCGGTCGATGCCCGTCGGGAAGACGACGTCGGCCGCCACGTCGAGGTGGGGTGCGCGGGGGTCGGGCGTGAGGATGGGGTGGCTGGACCGGTAGATCAGGTGCTCGGGGTGGTCGCGGTCCAGCACCATCACGCCCGCGCGGTAGGTGAGGCGCGGGTCGCCGCCCTCGGGCGGCGTCACGGGGGCCACGCCGTGGTAGACGATCAGCCAGCCCAGGTGCGTGGCGACGGGCGGCGTGCCGGCACCGATCTTGAGTGACTCCCAGGGCTCGACGGGCGACGCGAGCCGGTGGTGGGCGCGGAAGTTGACCAGGTCGCGCACGTCCTCGTCGTCCGAGTGGATCGTGCTGTAGGAGATCCAGATGCTCTCGCGGCGCACGTCGATGGTGCGCCCCTCGCCGCGGGCCCAGTTCTCCTCGAGGGTGGTGCCCGGAAAGAGCGGACGGTGCAGCATGGCCAGTTCGGGCTGGCCGGAGGCGTTGGGCACCGCGAGGGGGAAGACGCTCGCGTCCTTGTCGTCGATGTCCTGGAAGCTGAGGTCCTCGAAGGGAGAGAAGTTGGCGAGTCCCAGGCGCTTCCAGGTGAAGAGGTCCGTGGACGTGGCCAGCGCGATGCGCGGCCCCGCGGGGGAGTAGGCGGTGTAGGTCATGATGTAGGCGTCGAGCGCCGACACG
>JAJZYE010000055.1 GCA_021806055.1 Actinomycetes bacterium
ACGGGATTGGTTGCGGTACTGTGCATCTCAGAGGTGCCCTTCGTGTTGGACTGACTGGTTGTTTCGCAACTCCAGTTTCCCTTACACGAAGGGCACTTTCGCGCATTTCGGTCAGTCGCTCACGCGGACTGACGAATTATCCGGGCTAGTGAACATTTTGTGACATGTTCCACTACGGGCCGACCGAACGGTCGTGCTGGCCTTGGCGTCACCGGTGCGTCCGACTCGCGGAGATGGGTCTTGGGTGCTGCGTGCCCACTCCCCTCGCCGGTCCCGGTGTTCCCTCTGGTGGGTCGGCGGTCCTGGCCGTTCCCGGCACCGGCGGTCCGTCCATCATCCCCCGGTGACGTGCGGGTCGGTATCGGGTGATAGTCGCCCGGTGCTGCTTCCCCCTTCGCTAGTCACCACGACGGCGCGAGCCGCCCGCGTCGGGGGCGGGCTTGCGGCGATCGACGCACTCGAAGCCCGCCTCGTCGCCCCACGGCCACGACCTCGCACCACGGTGCTGTCGAAGAGGCCGCGGCGGCAGCCCTCGACGCAGCGGCAGCCGCGTGGTGGGTCCGCGCGAAGGTCATCGAGACGACTCAAACATCACTACAATCTCCGAAAAAGAGAGTCTCCCGGCAGTGGACACAAGTTCGACGGCAGTGTGCTAGTATCACTTGTGATAATTAAACCTGGCCTAGAGGGACGCTCCGTGCCAAAAAAACGACAGCCCACAGGGATCGAGACCGGTGGACGGTACCCGCCCGGCGTCCACCCTGAGTCCTCGATCGATCTCACGCCGGACGGCCTATCAACCAAAAACGACGAGTTCCGTGCGTTGTTGCAATCAGCCGCCACACTGCAGGAACTCGTTCCCGATGCGGTTCTGGTCGGAGGATCGGCGGCGGTGTTCTATGTGGGCCACCGGCATTCCGACGACCATGACCACACAGTCGCCGATCTCGGTGATCAGTTTGACGTAGTCCTGGAAGCTCTTGAATCGCAGGATGGCTGGATTACGAATCGCACCGTGGCTCACAAGTTGATACTCGGCGAGCTGGGTGATATCGAAGCCGGGGTTCGCCAACTACGTCGCAAGCTACCCCTCGAAGTCGCGGAGTTCGCTCTCGACAACGGTAAACGGCTAAGAGTGCCTACTCCGGACGAAACCCTGCGGATCAAGGCATATTTAGTAGTCGCTCGCAACAAGACGCGCGACTATCTCGACGTGGCCGCGCTCTCTGTGTGGATGGGTAAAGAACGTGCCGCACGAGTCCTCTCTCGCCTTGACGTCTTTTATGAAGACCAACACGGCGGCGGCGACGGATTTGCTTCACAAGCCGCCGTTCAGTTGGCCGATCCACGTCCTGCTGACCCTTCGAACACCACGAACCTCCAGCACTACAAGCGGCTCGGTCGCCAATGGCGTGATTGGCATCACGTGCGCGCGGTCTGTGCCGAGATTGCCAACCTCATGGTCACTCCAGGGGGTGAGCCGTGAACAACTTGAAGTTTCGCAACATCATCGCAACTCCCGAAGATCCAGTGGAATGTTGGGGTGCTGAAGGGATTCACACGGCCATCGAGCGCGGCAGCCTGCGTTACTGGCGGCGTATCGTCGCAGCCATCGAGAAGGATCCGTGGGGCAAGGTGTCGCGTGAAGTTGAAGAAGCTCTCGCGTCGTCGAGGCCCTACGGCGCGTCAGAACTGATTGCGCGATCCGTGGAATACATTCGCAATCGTGCCCAAGAAGCCGAGCGCGACATCGTGTCCGCCGAGGTTAAGGAACTGATCGAGCGCTCGGGGCTCTCTCGGCGGGAGTTCGCGTCGCGTATCGGCACGTCATCGTCACGCCTGTCAACCTACGAGTCAGGCAAGGTCATTCCGTCGGCGGCGCTGATGGTACGGATGCGCCGCCTCGTTCACACGTTACAGCCGTCTGACTTATCTGGTTGAAGTGGCTCGAAATCGGGACAGATTTCTCAACCTCGGGCACAGGCTGAGTATGAGCACGCGACCCTTTGGCAAACTCAGGACATGGTAGAGCGCGGTCAATACGCCCCGGATCGAGGCATCCCCTACGCGCCGACGCCTGGTGGCGTTTCGGTTGAATGTCGTGAGGGGGTCTCCCCCCGTGCGAACGCGGGTTCTCACCCGAACCTAACCGGAAGGAGACCCAATGACATCTTTGCGCGCAGGACTCGATCCCAGTCGGCTACGCCTTGACACCAGCGTCACGACACCGACGGGTTGCGCCACCTGGTCACCGAGGTCGGACGATGTAGTCTCCCCGTCCAGGCGGTGATCGGGTCGATGAACGGAGCTTCGTGCACGACACTCTCGAGTGGCGCGGCTAGGACGTCCCGCAGGCGCCCAGAGGGCCAGGGGTTGGCGCCACTCACCGCCGTGGCGACCGACACGATCGACACGATCGACACGATCGACACGTGAGTCTTGGCCGAACTCTCTCGGCGGTGCGACGTCGTGTTCGTGAGTCGCGTAGGTCCTCGACCCCAATCAGCCCTCTACAACTCCAGGTCCTCAGACTCCTGCGCGCGCCGTCAGGGATCTACACGTCGAGCGGGATCACGTACGTGGGAGGAGATACCGGGCCCCAGAAGAACGGAACACCGGGCCCCCCGGAGCGCTCGACCGCGCCGGGCACCGGTGGACAGCCGGACGGCGGCACATCACTACGGAATTCTTACGATCCTGCGGTTCCCGATCCGTGACGGGTCCCGTACCATTAACCCTTGCCCGAACTTGAACTTCCGACCCCGTCGCGCCGCGGGCGCCGCCTTCGCCAGGTGATCGTGGCGGCGCTGGTGGCGGCGCTGGTGATCCTCCTGGCGCCCGCCGTACTGCTCGCCCCGCGCGCCGGCGCGGCCACCTCCATCTTCTACCTCGACGTGGGCGCGTCCGTGTCGGTCGGCGTCCAGCCGAGCGTGCGTGCACCGCACGGTCAGCGCACCCACGCGGGCTACGCCAACGACCTCGTCGCCCTCGAGGCGAGCAAGGGCATCAACCTGCGCCTCCACGAGATCGGGTGCCCCGGCGAGTCCACGACGACCATGATGACCGGCCACGACCACTGCTACCACGGCACCGCGACCCAGTTGAACGCCGCCGTCGCGTACCTGTCGGCGCACCGTGACGAGACGGGTCTGGTCACGATCGATCTCGGCTTCAACGACGTGATGCCGTGCCTGCGCGGCGAGAGGTACCACCCCGCGTGCCTGGCGCGTCACCTCTCGCTCGTCCAATCGCAGCTCGCGCAGATCATCGCCCTGTTGCGTGCGGCGGCCGGTCCCCACGTCACCTTCATCGGCGTCGGTCACTACAACCCGTTCCTCGCGGCCTGGCTCCACGGACCGCGCGGCCAGGCGTTCGCCGCGGCCAGCGTGGGCGCGATGAGCCAGCTGAACCAGGCACTGCAGGACGTCTACGGCTCGTTCTCGATTCCCGTCGCGAACGTGGCCGGTGCCTTCCAGCCGGCCACGGACCAGCCGGTCGACTTCCCCCCCTACGGTCGCGTCCCGGCGGACGTCGCGCACACCTGCGCCATGACGTGGATGTGCCAACCCGCGCCCTACGGGCCCAACATCCACCCGACGGACCTCGGCTACCGCGCCATCGCGTCGGCGATCGACGCGGTCCTTCCCACCAGCTGGTAGTGGGCGGGCGACACCGGTACTGTCGAGTGGTGGCCCGCCTCCGCCCCTCACCGTGCAGTTGACCCTCCTGCGCCACGGCACCACCACGTGGAACGAACAGCGTCTGATCCAGGGCCAGTGCGACACGTCCCAGCTCACGGCCGCGGGTCGCGACGAGATCCGCGCCGCGCTGAGCGACCTGCGTCGGCGCGAACCCGACCTTCTCGTGGCGAGTGACCTCGCGCGCGCCTGGGAGTCCGCCCAGATCGTGGCCGAGGCGCTCGACCTTGAGCCCGTAGCCGACGCGCGACTGCGCGAGCGTGGTTTCGGCATCTACGAAGGACGCCCCCTGGACGACCTCGGACCCCAGCTGTCCGGGGTGGACCAGGGGCGGGTCGTCGACGTCGACGCCCGACCGCCACTCGGGGAGTCACTGGCCGAGATGCGCGCTCGTCTCGCGGACTTCCTCGACGACCTCCACCACCGCGCACCGTCACGGCCGCTCCTCGTGACGCACGGTGGCACCATCCGCGTCCTGCGGGCACTATGCGAGGAGCGCGAGCTCGCCACGATGACGTGGTATCCGGTGACCAACGCCAGCCTCTGGGACGTCACCCGGTGACGACGGCCGTCGTCACTCGCTGACCACGTCCATCGGACCGCCACCCACGTCCCCGCGCAGGGTGAAGCGCCCCGGACGGTGCCGTGGCCAGAGAGTGGACCAGGACGCCCGGCTGCGACCCGTCACACCCTTGGCGAGGGGCGTGCGCGCCATCACCGCCGTGAAGACGAAGCCGGTGCCGTAGACGATCACGAGCGCCGCGGGAACGGCCACGGGCCACGGCACGTGCCAGTTCGCGCCGTCGACCAGGCGCACGAGGAGCGGGATCCAGATGAGCTGGGACAGGTAGACGCCGTAGGAGTTGTCCGATCCCGACTGGACGGCCGCGCGCACCCACTCGGTGCGCCGGGGTGAGACGAGGTGCACGCCGAGCAGGTACACGCAGAGGATCATCCCGACGTTGTAGGGCACCACGAGCGGCGCGAAGACCATGTTGCCCGTGTGCAGGTACAGCGGCCACACGGCGAAGCGGCCGAGGTAACTTGCGACCTCGGCGATCAGGGCACTGGCCGCCGTGGCGAGCACGATGACGCGAGGGTGCGTCACGATCCACCGATGCACGTCGTCCAGGTGCAGCGCGACGATGACTCCGCCGACGAGGTACGCGGGATACGAGATGATCAGGCGCGTCTGCTCCATCCCCGAGAGGTGAAAGCCGAAGGGGTGCACGCTCAGTACCACGCCGTAGACCAGCTGACACACCACGGCGCCCACGAGGATCGCCCGGTGCCAGCGCGTCGCGCGTCGCAGGATCGCGAGCAGGAGCGGGAAGATCACGTAGAACTCCATGATCACGATCAGGTAGTACAGCTGGTAGTACCCCGTCCAGAGCAGGTGCGCGAAGTGGTCCGCGCCGGCCGCGGAGAGGACGCCGGTGCCACGGAACGTGTAGTACGGGAACGTCGACATCGCGGTGGCACTCGTGAAGAGGTAGTAGATCACGGTCCAGGTGAGGTACGGGACACCGACCGCCATGAACCGGCGCCAGGCGTAGCGGCCGAGGTCGACCCGGGGCGCGCTGCGGTAGCTGTACGCCAGCATGCACGCCGACACGAACAGGAACGCGTCACGCGAGAAGCGCGTGAGCATGATCAGACCAATGACCGTCGAACTGGTCGCCAAGGGCGCAAAGAAGATCAGCGCGTGCGTCGAGACCACGGCGGCCTGCTTGAGGGGCCGCATCGCGTCGATGTGGTCGAGGCGACGGCGTGTGCCCGAGGTCGGACCGGCGCGGACGCCATCGGCCCGCGCGAGCGGCGGCACCGCCGTCGGCTCGCCCGGCCCCGTTACGCTATCGACTCGCGCCACAGTATCGCCGTCGGGTCCGTGCCCAGCAGCCGCCGCGTGATCTTCCCGGCTCCGTGAACCGGGAGGGCGCTCACGATGGTGATCACCGCCGGACGGCGTGATCGCTGCAGCGACGACGTGAGCACGTCACGAACGGTCGTGACGAGACGACGCACGTCACACGCACCGCCGTCGGTCGGCTGCACGTAGAGCGCGGGCACCTGGCCGTACACGTCGTCGGGCTCACCCACGACGGCGGCGGCGTCCACCCCATCCAGGGCGAGCACGAGATCCTCGATATCGCGGGGGTAGATCTTCTCGCCGCCTCGGTTGATCACGTCGTCGCGGCGTCCCACCAGGAACAGGTAGCCGTCCTCGTCGAGGTAGCCCAGATCGCCGGTCCGCAGCCACCCCTCGCCGTCCACGCGGTCCCCGACGTCCCCACCGTCGTAGTGCGCGATGACCGACGGCCCGCGGATCTCCACGTCGCCCACCACGCGCGACGCGACGGTGGCGGATCCGGTCTCGAGCGCACGGATGCGTAGCGCCACCCCAACCGCCGGACCCACCGAGCCCACCTTGCGCCGTGCTCCCACGGGATTCGCGCAGATCTGGCTCGCCGCCTCGGTCATACCGTACGTCTCGACCACCGGAATCCCCGTCGACGCCTCGAACGCGCGTTGGACCGCGGGCGCCAGCGGTGCCGAGGCCGACCGGACGAAGCGCACCGTCGACGGCACCACCTCACCGGGGCGACGAACGACCAGACGCGCGATCACCGCCGGTACCGCGTTGATCCACGTGACCGACCGCCGCGCGGCCAGCCCCCAGAAGTCGGTGCGATGGAACCCGTCATCGAGGACCAACGAGCCACCCGCGACGAGCGTCGCGAGGAGCCCCACGACCTGCGCGTTGACGTGCCACAGCGGCAGCGGGCTGAGCCCGCGCGTCGTCACGCTGAACCCGTGATGGTGCGCCACGAGACCCGCCGTGTACAAGAGCTGCGACTGGGACAGCGCGATGAGCTTCGGTGCGCCGGTCGTACCCGACGAGGCGAGCAGGACGCCGCCCGAAGGTGACGATCGACGCGGCGACGCGGCGTCGCGTCGCGCACCGGCGACGTCCGCCGCGATCGTCACCCACGCACCGTCG
>JAJZYE010000056.1 GCA_021806055.1 Actinomycetes bacterium
ACCTACCTCTTCGACCTGGCCCAGCGTTTCACCGCCTTCTACGAGGCCTGCCCGGTGCTGAGCGCCGAGGGCGCACGCCGCGACGAGCGCCTGGCACTGTGCGACCTGAGTGCGCGCACCGTGGCCCTGGGTCTCTCGCTGCTGGGAATCGAGGCGCCCGAGCGGATGTAGGCCCACCGCGGGCGTGGTCGTCTCGGTAGAGTACGGGCACGGGTGAGGGGGGCGTATGCGCGTACGAGCGGCGGTCGTTGGCGAGTTGAACGGTCCGTGGCGGACCGAGGAGATCGAGATCGACGAGCCGCACGCGGGCGAGGTCACGGTGAAGATGGCCTTCGCGGGGTTGTGCCACTCGGACGAGCACCTGCGCACGGGCGACATCTCCCAGGATCCGGCGGTCCTCGAACTGTTGTCGGGGCGTGACACGATGTTCCCGATCATCGGGGGTCACGAGGGATCGGGAATCGTCGAGGCGGTGGGGGAGAACGTCACCACCTTCGCCCCGGGCGACCACGTGGCGGTCTCCTTCGTGCCCTCGTGCGGGCGTTGCGAGTTCTGCGCCTCGGGGCGTCAGTACCTGTGCGACCTCGGTGCCACGACGCTGGCTGGACCGATGATCGCCGACGGCACGTGGCGTCACCACCTGGGCGACGTCGATCTGAATCGCATGGCGCAACTGGGGACGTTCAGCGAGTACATCGTCGTGCACGTGTCCTCACTCGTGCGCATCGACCCCTGGTACGACCTGCGCGCGGCCGCGCTGATCTCGTGCGGGCTATCGACGGGCTTCGGGTCGGCGGTCACCCGAGGAGGCGTGCAGCCGGGCGACACGGTCGCGGTGATCGGTTGCGGTGGCGTGGGGTCGGGGGCGATCCAGGGGGCCCGTCACGCCGGGGCGCGGGCCGTGATCGCGATCGACGTCAACCCGTCGAAGGTGGAGCGCGCCACGCGCCTCGGGGCGACCCACGGCTGCGCCACCACTCTGGACGCCGCCTTCACCATCCTGCCGGATCTGACGCGAGGCAAGAACTGCGACGTCACCATCATCACGGTGGGTGTGCTGACGGGTGAGATCGTCGAACAGGCGCGCGCGATCACCGCCAAGGGCGGCGTCATCGTCGCGACCTCGATCGCTCCCTACCATCAGAGCACGATCGAGCTCAACCTCTTCAACCTGTCGATGTTCAATCAGGAGTTACGCGGGACCGTCTTCGGCTCGGTGAGCCCGCGGGTGCAGATTCCGCGGCTCCTGCGCCTCTACAGTGAGGGCTCCCTGATCGTCGACGAGTTGGTCACCCGGGAGTACACGATCGACGAGGTGCAGCGGGGTTACGACGACCTGGCGTCGGGCGAGAACCTTCGCGGCGTCGTGCGCTTCTAGAGGTTCGCGTTCGGGTTCGCGTTCGGGTTCGAGGACGCGGAGAGTCCCAGCACGTCGCGCCAGGAGAGCGAGGACGTGACCAGGCGCGGGGTCAGCGCCTCCAGGGATCGCGTGACCAGTGCTCCACGCGCCACGCCCAGGGCGTAGGCCAGGTCGTCGAGTAGCGCGATCGGCACGTCGCGCGGATCGACGCGCCGGCGCCGCCAGCGCCACGCGACGCCGAGTGCGACGACGGCGAGGAGGCGGCCGCGCCGTCGCGCGAGCAGGGCCGCGACGCCCAGCCAGGGGCCGTAGGTGCGCACCGCCGCGCGAGCCAGGGCCGGGCCACTGCGGGCCGTGGCGCCGAACACCACCGTGGTGGCGACGCGCACGGGGTGGGCCGTACGACCGGCCAGGCGCTGTGCCGCGGCGTCGCGCACCGTGCGCAGTAGCCGTACGCCGAGCAGCGGCCGTCCCGTGACCACCCCGGCCCAGGTGACGGCGGTCCAGGGATCGACCCGTAGGGGCGCCAGGCGCGACCCGTGGCGCGTGGCCAGCGCGGCGGCCGATCGTCCGTAGCCGTCGCGTTGGGCCCACCACGCGCGCCAGGTCGATCGCGCGGGGTGCACGACCGTGACGTCGGCGTCGTAGCGCACGAGCCAGTCGCCATCGCCGAGGCGCCAGACGAGGTCGACGTCTTCGCCGACGCGAAGCGTCGGGTCGAAGCCGTCGCCGAGGGCCGAGCGTCGCGCCAGGAGACACGCGCTCGGCACGAAGGACACCGGGCCCGAGGGTGTGACGAGGGCACTCGTCGCGCCCTGGTCGAGCGCGCCGAAGCGACGCTCGAAGCGGTCACGCCCGCGCCGTCCGCTTCCGCCGCGAACGCGTGGTGCCGCGGCGGCGACGCGCGGGTCGCCCAGGTGCGAGCCCAGGCGGACGAGGACCGACGCCGGGTCGTCGAGCTCGAGGTCGGCGTCGAGGAACCAGACGAACTCCCGGGTCGTGGCGGCGAGCCCGGCGTTACGAGCCGCCGCGGGTCCCTGGCGTTCGTCCACGCGTACCACCGTCGCCCCGGCGTGGCGCGCGACGTCGGCGACGGCGTCGGGATCGTGCGAGGCGTCGTCGATGATGGTCACGCACCAGCCATTGAGATGGTCCACGAGGGCCTTCAGGGACTCGACGTCGTCGTAGACGGGGATCAGGACGTCCACGTCGTCGCGGTTGACGTCGTGGACGGGACGCACGAGCGCCAGGCCGCGATCGACCAGGGTGCGCGCGAAAGCCTCCTCTCCGAGTCGCACCACGTCGCCGCACGCCCACCGTCGCACCACGTCGCGCGACGCGCCCGAGAGGGCGAGCACGCGCCAGGGTGCGCCACCCGCGACGAGGCGGTCGTCCAGGAGGCGTGCGCCCTGCTCCAGTTCGACTCTGGTCCCCGCGGCGATGGGGCTCGCCACCGCCGCGGGAGCGCGTGGCACGTCACTCACGACGCGAGTCTGCCACGGCGAGCGCGATCGCGGTGGGTCGGACAGAATGGAGCGGACCGAGGAGGCGCGATGCAGGTGGTGAGTGAAGAGGCCGGGAACGCGGTCGTGATCGAGGACCCCGAAGAGTTGCTGGTCGAGGAGGTCTCGATCGACGGGTTGTGCGGGGTCTACTAGAACGTGACGATGACCCCAGGGGGCGAGTCTCGCGCGCCGGACTCGAGCGGCTCACTGAACGTGGATGGGCACTGGCAGCTCAGTGCGCACGTGTCGCTGCGCGACGAGCAGTTCGGCGCGCTGGCCTACCACCACCGGAATCGACGATTGGTCTTCGTCACGTCGCGTGCGCTGGTGGACCTCGTGACGCACCTCGACGAGTTCGCGAGCGCCCGAGAGGCGATTGCCGCCCTGATCGACCCGGCCCAGCAGCCGCGCTACACCCGCGCCCTGTCGTCACTGGCGCGTGCCGGAGTGATCGATGAGTGTTGAGTCGTCGCTGCGCGATCGCTTCGAACACGGGTTGAGTGCGCCGATCTGCCTCACGTGGGAGCTGACCTACGCCTGCAACCTCGCGTGCGCGCACTGCCTCTCCTCGTCGGGACGTCGCGACCCGCGCGAGCTCACGACCGAGGAGGCTCGCGCGGTGATCGACGAGATCGCGGCAATGGGCGTCTTCTACGTCAACATCGGTGGCGGCGAGCCCATGATGCGTCACGACTTCTTCGAGATCGTGGAGTACGCCGTGGCGCGCCGCGTGGGCGTCAAGTTCTCGACCAACGGCAGCCGGATCGACGCCGCCGCCGCCCGGCGGCTGGCCGCGACGGACTACCTCGACCTGCAGGTGTCGCTCGACGGCGTTGACGCGGCCACCAATGACGCGCTGCGCGGAGCGGGAAGCTACGCCGGCGCGCGCCGGGCGATGGACCACCTGCGCGACGCCGGCCTGACGGGCTTCAAGATCTCGGTGGTGGTGACGCGTCACAACATCGATCAACTCGACTCGTTCGCGTCGCTGGCGCGTGACTACGACGCGCAACTGCGCCTCACCCGCCTGCGCCCGTCGGGCCGTGGCGCGGACGTCTGGGCGACCGTGCATCCGCGCGCCGATCAGCAGCGCGTCCTCTACCGATGGTTGGTCGCGCACCCCGATGTCCTGACCGGCGACTCGTTCTTCCACCTCTCGGCGCTGGGCGATCCGCTCGAGGGACTGAATCTCTGTGGGGCGGGGCGCGTGGTGTGCCTGATCGATCCCGTGGGTGACGTCTACGCCTGCCCCTTCGTGCTGCACGAGCAGTTTCGTGCGGGCAACCTGCGCGAGGCGGGGTTCGCCGCGCTGTGGCGCGAGAGCCCGCTGTTCGCCTCGCTGCGTGAGCCCGCGAGTCCGGGGGCGTGCGGGTCGTGCGGCTCGTACGACGCGTGTCGCGGTGGGTGCATGGCGTCAAAGTTCTTCACCGGTCTCGAATTCGACGATCCCGATCCGGAGTGCGTCTGGGGCCACGGCGAGGCGGCGCTGAGGGCCCGCCCGGTCACGATTGGACCGCGTTCCACGGTCGACCACTCGCGCCGTCGACGCGAGTCGGGTGGCTAACAGTCTCGGGTAGTCTCGACTCGAGTCGGGGGGGCGTGGTGACCAACAGGTGGTTCGAGACGGTGGCGGTCGCGCAGCGCCGGGCGAGGCGCCGCCTGCCGCGGTCGGTCTACGGCGCGCTGGTGGCGGGGTCGGAGCGGGGCCTGACCTCGCGCGACAATGTCGCGGCCTTCGAGCAGCTGGGCTTCGCACCGCACGTGGCGCAGCTCGCGGCGGCGCGGGACCTGACGACGACCGTCATGGGTCAGACCCTGTCGATGCCGGTCGTGATCTCGCCGACGGGGGTGCAGGCCGTGCATCCCGGTGGTGAGGTGGCGGTCGCGCGCGCGGCGGCGAGTCGCGGCGTGATCATGGGGCTGAGTTCCTTCGCGAGCCAGCCCCTCGAGGCGGTGACCGCCGTGCACCAGCAGGTCCTCTTCCAGCTCTACTGGTCGGGAACGCGCGCGATGATGGTGCAGCGCCTCGAGCGCGCCCGCGCGGCGGGTGCCGTGGGGATCATCGTGACCCTCGACTGGTCCTTCGCTCACGGTCGTGACTGGGGCAGTCCGTGGATTCCCGCGACGCTCGACTGGCGTGCGAGGGCCCGCCTCGCGCCGCAGGTACTGGCGCGACCCGGGTGGGCCTGGTCCTTCGCCCGCCACGGCGGGTTTCCGGCGTTGACCACGCCCAACATGGCGGTTCCGGGTTCGCCGGCTCCGACCTTCTTTGGGGCCTACGACGAGTGGATGCAGAGCCCGCCACCCAGTTGGGCGGACGTGGCGTGGCTACGCGCGCAGTGGGACGGCCCCTTCATGGTCAAGGGCGTCTGCCGCGTCGACGACGCCCGGCGGGTCGTGGACGCCGGGGCCACGGCGCTGTCGGTGTCCAACCACGGGGGCAACAACCTGGACGGCACACCCGCCACCATCCGGGTGCTGCCCGCAGTGGTCGAGGCGGTGGGCGATCAGATCGAGGTGTTGCTCGACGGCGGCGTCCGGCGCGGCGGGGACGTGGTGAAGGCGGTGGCACTCGGGGCGCGCGCGGTGATGATCGGGCGTGCGTACCTGTGGGGCCTGGCCGTGAACGGCCAGGAGGGTGTCGAGAACGTGCTGGACGTACTGCGCGGGGGTGCGGACGCGACGATGCGGGCGCTCGGGCGTTCCCGCGTGAGCGAGCTGACGCCCGAGGACGTCCTTGCTCCGGCTGACTTCTTTCGAACGCTGGGCTCGTGACGCGCGTCGCGGTCGTCACCGGGGCCGCGCGCGGTATCGGCGCGGCGGTGGTGGATGCGCTGGTCGCCGAGGGGTACGCCGTGGTGGCGATGGACCGGTGTCGCGACGTGCCCGAGGTGCCCTACGCCCTGGCGACGTCGGCGGATCTCGACGCGGTGGTGACCCGTCACGGCGACGCCGTGCTCGGACTGGTCGGTGACGTGCGTAGCGCGAGCGACACGCGCCTCGCCGTGGAGACCGCGACACGCCACTTCGGGCGGCTCGACGCGGTGGTGGCCTGCGCGGGCGTACTGGCCGGCGGCGGTCCCATCTGGGAGGTGAGCGACGCCGCGTGGGACGCCGTCTGGTCGATCAACGTGCTGGGCACGCGGCGGCTCATCGAGGCGGCGGCGCCGACGCTGATCGCCAACGGGTCGCGGGCTCACTCGCGCGTGGTGGCCGTCGCGTCGGCGGCGGGGACGCTCGGCCTGCGCGATCTCGCGGCGTACACGGCGGCCAAACACGCGGTGGTCGGCCTGATCCGCGCGGCGGCCATGGACCTGGCGCAGTACGCGGTGACCGCCAACGCCGTCAGCCCGGGATCGACCGCGACCGCGATGCTCGACGCCACCGCGCGGGTCTACGGTCTGGACGGCGCCGAGGCGTTCGCGCGTCAGCAGCCGCTTGGACGGCTTCTGGCACCGGGTGAGGTGGCGGCGGCGGTGGCGTGGCTCTGCTCGCCCGCGGCCTCGGCGGTCACCGGAACGAACGTCGCGGTGGACGGCGGACTCAGCGTTCCCTGACCGAGTAGCGTGGCGGGCTGGTTCCGCGCACGACTGGCGGACCCGCTGGACGAGGAGGTCCCCGTGAGCCAACCATCGATGCCACGCCGCGTGGTCGTTCTGGGCTGTGGTTCGGTTGCCCAGTGCGTTCTGCCGCTGCTGCTCGATCACTTCGATCTGGAGCCCGGCGCGGTGACCATCGTGGAGAGTCGCGACAACCGCGAGCGCGTGGCCGACGTCCTCGCGCGGGGCGTGCACTACGACCGCCTGACGATCACGCGCG
>JAJZYE010000057.1 GCA_021806055.1 Actinomycetes bacterium
GCCGCCCTCAACCAGACTCTCGATGATGCCCCAGAGATCCTGGCGGCTCTGGGGGTCGAGGCCGGTCGTCGGCTCGTCCAGGAAGAGGAGGGGAGGGTCAGCGACCAGGGCGGCGGCGAGGTCCAGGCGTCGGCGCATGCCGCCGGAGTAGGTCTTGGTCGAGCGGTCGGCGGCCTCACTCAGTCCGAACTGATCGAGGAGGTGGCGCGCGCGCGACACCGCCACCGACGTGCGTAGGTGGTTCAGCCGCCCGATCATTCGCAGGTTCTCGAGGCCGGTGAGGTTCTCGTCGACCGTCGCGTACTGACCCGCCAGCCCGATGCTCTGGCGAACGCGCTGGGGCTGGCGCACGACGTCGTAGCCGTTGACGATCGCCGTGCCCGACGTCGGAGCGAGGATCGTCGACAGAATGCGCACCATCGTGGTCTTGCCCGCCCCGTTCGGACCGAGCAGTCCGAAGACCTCGCCGCGCGGTACGTGCAGCGAGACCCCGTCGAGGGCGCGCAGGGCGCCACCGTCGAAGGTGCGAACCACGTTGAGGGCTTCGACGGCGAATTCGGACACGGATCGCAGTCTAGGGAGGGTCCCCGCACACTCGCCGCACCGAGACGGTACGTTACTGGCATGGCTCTCTCGGACGACGATATTGGTCAGGTGCGCGTCGCCACCGATATCGTGGCTCTGATCAGCGAGCACGTCGCACTGAAGAAGAGTGGGCGCCGTTGGAGTGGACTGTGCCCCTTTCACGCGGAGAAGACACCGTCGTTCTCCGTCAACGCCGAGGAGGGTCGGTACTACTGCTTCGGCTGTCGCGCGTCGGGCGATGCGATCACCTTCGTGCGTGAGGTGCAGCACCTCGACTTCGTGGACGCGGTGCGCCTGCTCGCCGACCGAGCGGGGGTGGAGCTGCACGAGGACGCCGGTGCCGGCGCCGCGCGTCACGAGCGCCAGGACCTGCTCGCCGCGATGGCCGCGGCCGTCGACTGGTACCACGACCGGCTGTTGCGCTCGCCGGACGCCCGTCCCGCGCGCGAGTACCTGACCTCGCGCGGGATCGGAGGCGACCTCGCCCGCCAGTTTCGCCTCGGCTGGGCGCCCGACGAGTGGGACGCGTTGGCGCGTGCGCTGAACGTGGAGCAGCGGGTCCTGGTCGGTACGGGTCTCGGCTTCGTGAACCAGCGCGGACGCCGCCAGGACGCGATGCGCGCGCGGATTATCTTCCCGATCCTCGATCCGGCGGGTCACCCCGTGGCGCTGGGCGGGCGTATCCTGCCCGGCCGTGACACCGGTGCCCGGGTTGAGGCGAAGTACAAGAACAGCCCCGAGACCCCTATCTACTCCAAGCGACGCACGCTGTACGCACTGAACTGGGCCAAGGAGGACGTGATCAAGTCCGGCGAGATCGTCGTGTGCGAGGGCTACACCGACGTGATCGCCCTCTTCGCCGCCGGCGTGACGCGCGCCGTGGCGACGTGCGGGACGGCCCTGGGCGAGGAGCACTTCCGCACGATGCGCAACTTCGCCCAGCGCATCGTCCTCGCGTACGACGCGGACCAGGCGGGCCAGAGCGCGGCGGCCTCGGTCTACCAGTGGGAGCGTCAGCACGAGGTGGACGTGGCGGTCGCGCGCCTGCCCCGGGGGAGCGATCCGGCGGAGCTGGCCCAGCGTGATCCCGACGCACTGCGTCGTGCAGTCGCCGAGGCGATTCCCTTTCTTGCCTTTCGCCTCGAGAGGGTGCTCGAGGCGGCCAACTTGGCCACGGTGGAGGGGCGCGCCCGAGCAGCCGAGTCCGCGCTGGTGGTCTTGCGCGAGCACCCGAGTGAGCTCGTGCGCGACCAGTACCTGATGGAGGTGGCTGATCGACTTCGTCTCGGGGCTCCCGCACTTCGCCAGCGCCTGATCGAGGGTCCCCACGAGACGCCAACGCCGGGCCCCGACCCCGCACCGTCCCCGGTCCGATCGTTACCGTCGTTGCCGCGACCGGGCCAGGAAGCGTTGCGACTCTGGGTGCACGTGACGCGCGCGCGCGAACGCTTCGTGTCCGCGTACTTCGTCGACCCCGTGCAGCGTCGGGTGTTCGACGCACTGTGCGAGGGGGGACCCATCGGCGAGGTCATCGAACGACTCACGGTGGGCGGCGACGCTGACGCGGCCGGGGTGCTGGCGCTCCTCGTCGTCGACGAGGTGGGCGAGGAGAGTGACGAGGCCGTGGCCGCCGTGGTATCTCAGCTGATCCGCCACGCGACGCGCACGGCCCTCCGCGAGCTCGAGGCGCAGCTGCGACGTGGTGAGATCACACCTGACGTCGCGAACGCGACGATACGTGACGTGAAGGAGCGGCTCGAGTGGCTGGGCACCGTCGAGGGGTGTCGTGCCGAGGAGGACCTGCGCGATTGGTTGGTGGCTCGCGAGGCGCCCACATCGTGACGCGCCGCTTCGTGGGCGGTCTCGAGATGTCCCCGCCGCTCGCGCTCGAAGAGGAGCGGCGGCTGTATCCAATCATTGTGCGCGGGCGCAGTGCCGCCGCCGCGCTCGAGTCGGCCGAGGATCTCGACGGGGCGACGCGGCGACGACTCCGCCGAGCGCGCGCGACGGGCCAGGAGGCGGAGTCGGCCCTTCTGCGCGCCACGTGCGGCTTAGTACGTGCTCGCGTTCAGGAGCGGGGGTACCGATTCGGCAATGAGGAACTCGAAGCGGCGGGTGTGGAAGGGCTGGTGAACGCGCTGCATCGCTTCGATCCGAATCGGGGTGTTCGCTTCGCGACGTACGCCAATTATTGGATCATGAAGCTCGTCAATCAGGCCGTCCAGCAGCAGGCCGGACTGACCGACGCCGAGATGCGCCGCGTGCTAGCCCTCCAGAAACTGGAGCGAGCCAGCGACGGGCGACCCCTCACGCGGGAGTTCGTGTCGCAGTCCCTCGCGATCTCGCCGGCTGCGGCCGACGAGGTGCTGCACGTAAGCCGTGAACTCCAGGCTCGTCGTTACGAGACCACGCCTCTGCCGGACGTGGCGGCGCCGTCTGAGGTGCCTGACATCACGGACGCGCCTTCGTGGGTGATCGAGGAGTTGCGGCGTCGCTGTGGTGACGACTTTGACGCGTTCTGGCAGTACACCTTCCGGGTGATGTCGATGGACGAGATCGCTCGTTCGAAGGGGATTACCCGCCAGGGCATGGCCAAGCGCATCGAGCGTTGTCGGCGCGCCGTCCGCGAGAGCCCCGAAGCGGAGCGACTTCTCGCCTGGTTCGACCACCAGTGATGGGCGGGGCCGGTGCTAGGGTGGCAGTGCCTCCGGGCTCATTCCCAGATAGCTCAATTGGCAGAGCAAGCGACTGTTAATCGCTAGGTTGCAGGTTCGAGTCCTGCTCTGGGAGCCAGTTGCTCGTTGGGTGGGTCGGCGTAAGCGTGTGTCGAAGGGCCGTAGCTCAGTGGTTAGAGCAGGGGACTCATAATCCCTCGGTCGTGGGTTCGATCCCCACCGGCCCTACCGGATCAAGTAGTGAGCATTCATGCCGGCGACAATCCTCGACAGATGCCTTTACCCATGGGGCCTTCTCGCAACGTGGCTGGCGGTTGCCTTGGTTTGCATTTGTGCGAATTCCGATGTGAACCCGCACGCGATTCCCATCGAGAAAATCCCTCCGAAAATCCTTGGGGCCACGCTGACCGGCCTGGTTTTGAGAACGCCGGTGGATGCCCCGGCAATGATTCAGCGTGGGCGGAAGCGCTCAATGTCGGCCGCGACGGCGGCAGTGGTCGTTGCGTCCACCTGAGCATCACTGGCGAAGTCGGGCCAGTGATCGATGGCCTCGTTGACCTGGGTGATGGTCGCAGCAATGGCGGGGACTTCGTGGCGATCGCCCATGGCTCGAAAATCGTCAAGAGAGATCTCGGCGAACTTGGCGTTCACGCTCATCTGATGAGCCTGGGGCCACTCGGCGTCCCAGTACGAATGCGTGACGTCGTACGCGGGTGCCAGCTGCCAGTTGCCGTGCTCGGTGAGCAGGAACGAGGCGTTCTTCGTGTGGTCGTCGCGGTTGACGCCGGTCACGTTGAATAGAGCGCGCCGGAAGATCTCGCCCGCCGCGTCGAGTCCGAGCTCTCTCGCGGTGAGGAAGTAACTCGAATACGAGTGCGTGCGCGACATGTTGTAATCGAGGTGGGCCAGTGCGCAGAGTGTCTGACTGTGGATGCGCTCGTTGCCAGCCGCGCGATCGAAACGGCGTGTCAGGAAGTGCGCGCGCGGTCCTTCGAGCAGGAGTCGAGACTCGTTGATATTGATCCCGGCGGCGCGCGCCATGAGGTAGTAGGCGTACTCGACGCGACCGTAGGGCTGGGAATCGGCAAGCGGATCCGTGCCCGGGACTGCCGGGTCGCCGACTCCGTCGAGCTTGATTAACCACTGCTCGAATCCTTCAGGCGCGTTGAACTGACCCGAGAGCATTTCGTAGGTCTCGGGGTTGAAGGCGATGACGGCCTTGGCCCGAGCCCCGCCGGCGGTCGAGCCAACGGTGATGAGGTCAGCCAGGGCGTCGTGCACGTCGTCCTCACGCAGCGTTCCGTGTAGGGCGGAGCGCGCGGCTGTGACAAGGCGGGCTACCTGGACCAGACTCGGCACGCCGGATTCGGGTCCGATGGGCGGAGCGAAGGTGAGAGCGCCCATGGCACGTGAGCCGGCGTAGGCGAGCCGGTCCAGGGGCGTGATCTGCGAGGCACGGATGCCCTGATCACTCATCCACGCGGTCACGAGAGCGCTGCCGAACCGGTCGGGTAGGGCGTCGGCGAGCATGGCCGGCAGGCCGTAGAAAGTCGAGCGGGCCAGGTCAGGGAATTCGTAGGTGCCGCGGCGGCGCGGCATGTGTAGTGGCGCGAGTTCCGCGCCATCGCGCAACCAGCTCTCGTCGTACTCGAAGGCGTAAAAGCCGGTGGCGGGATTCAGGGCAACGGCGCCGACGCGCTGGCCCCACGCGGAGACCTCGAGGACGGTGGCGGGGGCGTACGTCACGGCTGGGTCGCCGAGTGACGTATCCGACGAGAACGCGACGACGCGACGTTCTTGCGCAGCATTTCCATCGGGCTGAAGGCGGACTCGGCGGGAGCGAAGGAGTCAAGCCACTCGGTGCGGCCCAGGGCACGCGCGACGCGCACCACGCTTGACAGACTCGAGCCGCGTCCCCGTTCGAGGTTCTTCAGAGCGCTCAACGAGACATTGGCCCTCTGCGCCAATTCGGCCTGGGTCAGGCGGCGCGCGTGGCGAAGTCGGCGAACCGCGGCACCGAACTGCTCTTCCCACTCCTCAACGGTGTTTGTTGGTTGGTTTTTCACCTTTTACACTCCATAATGCGACTTAACAGTTTGAATAGTACCGCTTTTCTCCGCTCGCATACACACCTGTTGCAGAATAGTTGTCTTCCTGGCTGGCAGGGTAGGTGTCACTGGTGGCAATCGGATCCATTCGTGGTGCACAACTCCAGCTCAGCCGGTGAAGCTCTTGGCGCGGGCCTTTGAACGTCGTCGAAGGCCCTTCGCTTTACCGGTCCTTCTCATCACCCGAATTCCCCCACGCACCCGGGTGCCGAGCGGTGAAAGCTTCGGGGCAAAGGCGTGGGATGTGTCGGCGACATCTCCCAATCCTCAACCCCACTTCGGCAAACAGTGGGGGGTGACGCGCGGTCAATGTGACACCTTGAGCCGATACTGACTCTGTGACCACGGCCATTCTCGAGCTGACGTCGACCTCGACGGCGACCGTCACCCAGGCCTACGCCTACGCCTTTGACCCCACCCCCGAGCAGGTCAATCGCTTGCGCAGTCACATCGGTGGCTCGCGCTTCGCCTACAACGCCCTGCTCGGGCTGGTGAAGACCAACTGGGACGAGAACCGTGTGAGGAAGGACACCGGGGAGGAGGTGTCCAAGGAGGAGTACCTCGGCACCGGTCACTTCGACCTGCTCTACCTCTGGGCGAAGCACCGCGACGAACTGGCCCCGTGGTGGGGCGAGAACGGCTCGTCCACCTACAATGACGCCACCCAGCGCCTGAGCCGGGCCTTCACCAACTGGAAGAAGGGCACGGCCAAGTTCCCCACCTTCAAGAAGCGACAACCGGGTGGCTCGGTGCGCTTCACGAACACCGCGGTGCGACTCACCGACTCACACCACGTGAGGGTCTCTCGCGTCGGAGAGCTGAAGACCTACGAGTCCACCCGCAAGCTCTACCGGCACCTCGAGCGCGGCAGCGGACGAATCATGGCCGCCACCATCACCGAGCGGCGGGGCACCTGGACGATCGCCTTCTCCGTTCAAGTGCAGCGCGTCGTTCCCGCGACCCGGTCCCCAGAGAGGATCATCGGCATCGACGTCGGGCTCAGCACCCTCTACACCGGGGCTACCCCTGACGGAATCCACGTGCTCGACGTGAAGAACCCCCACCACCTCGTGACGGCCGAGAAGAAGCTGGCTCACGCCCAGCGCGTCGCTTCGCGCCGACAAGGTCCGCGCAAGGGCGTCGCGCCGTCGAACCGGTGGAAGCACGCCAACGCTCGAGTTCAGAAGGTCCACGCGGGTGTCGCCAACTCTCGCAAGAACCTCATCCACGAGACGACCACGATGCTCGCGAAGAACTACGACCTCATCGTCGTGGAAGATCTGAACGTCAAGGGCATGATGAAGA
>JAJZYE010000058.1 GCA_021806055.1 Actinomycetes bacterium
CGGTGAACACCGGGACCAGCATGAAGTGCTGGTGGACCATGCCGATCCCTCGGCGAACGGCTTCGCCCGAGTCGTGGAACCGGACCGGCTCGCCGTCGATGAGGATCTCTCCCTCGTCGGCGTGCAGTAGCCCGAAGAGCACGTTCATGAGGGTGGACTTGCCAGCGCCGTTCTCGCCGAGCAGTGAGTGGATCTGTCCAGGTTCGACGACGAGGCTGATGTGGTCGTTGGCGGTGAAGGAGCCGAAGCGCTTCGTGATGCCCCGAAGTTCCAGATGCATAAGGTGTCATCGTAGTCACGACGAGGGCCCGACTCCGTGTGGAGTCGGGCCCTCGTCGTGACTACGATGCCGGTGGTTCAGCGGGCGGGGTAGGAGTTCGGGTTCACCGAGATGGTGCCCTTGATGATGCCCGCCTTGGCGGCGGCGATCTTCGCCTTCAGCGCCGCTGGGACGGCGATGCCGCCGAAGTCCAACTGCGTGCCGTTGTTCTTCAGCGTCCCGATGTAGCGGCCGCCCTTGAACCTGCCGCGAGCGGCGGCGAGCACGGCTGCCTCGACTGAGGGCTCGACGCCCTTGGCCACGGTGCCGACGAACCACTTGCAGTCGGCGGCGTCCTGAATGCAGCCGTTGCTGTCGACCCACAGCACGCTGTGTCCGGGGCCAGCCTGCTGGGCCGCGGCGACCGAACCGAGTCCGACCGAGCCCGCGACGGGGAAGACGATGTCCGCGCCCGAGGCGAAGTCGCCGGCGGTGATGGTCTTGCCCGCGGTCTGGTCGGTGAAGTTGCCGACGAAGGTTCCCTTGCCGTTGCAGGTGTTGAGGTTGCAGGCGCCCTTCGCGGGAGTCCAGCCGAGCGTCTTGACCGACTTGTGGAAGGTCTTGTCGTAGTAGCGCACGCCGGCGATAAAGCCGTTCATGTACAGGGTGACCGACGGGAACTGCTCGCCGCCGTAGGTGGCCACCGTGCCGGTGTGGCTCATGCCCGCGGCCAGCATGCCGCCGAGGAAGCCGGCCTGGTCGGTCTCGTACTGCAGGGCGAGCACGTTGTGGTGCTTGAGTCCCGTCGGCGCGTCGTCCACGATGGCGAACTTCTGGGTCGGGTGGGCGTTGGCCGCCGCCTTGGTCGCCGCGTCCATCAAGAAGCCCACCGTCACGATGATGCCGCACTTCTGGCTGATGAAGCTGTTGATGTTCGGCACGTAGTCCGCCGACGACGTCGACGAGAGGTACGTGATCGCAATCTTCGGGTCGACCTTCTTCGCGTCCTGCAGGCCCTTCCACGCTGAGGCGTTGAAGGACTTGTCGTTGATGCCACCGGTGTCGGTGACGACGCAGGCCTTGAAGGGCGTGGCCGCCGAGGCCGTCGTGACGGCCACCGTCGAACCCGCGACGCCCACGGTGAGCGTACCCAGGACCAGTGCGGCCGTGCCCATCAGGGTGGTGAGGCGCCGCACGCCACCCAACTTGTCTCCCATTTTCATGCAGTTCCTCCAGTGTCAGCCCACCTTCGAGCGCGAGTGCGCTCGGTGGGACGTGGTTACCGCGACACTACTGCGCGCTGGCCGATCGCGTGAGTCAGCCCAACGCCCGAGAAACGGGGTCGCTCGAGGAACGGGGCCGCTCGAGGACCGCGGCTGTTCAGTGACCCGGGTGGGGCGTCACGTAGCGCGGGACGGCCAGGCTGACCACGAGCGCGACTGCCGTGATCGCGGCCGAGAGCTGGAAGGCTCGCTCGTAGCCGCTGGCCAGCGCCAGGTGCGAGGTGGCGACGCGAAACGTGTTGCTGCGGTCGGCCGCGACCGTGCCCAGTGCCGCGAGGGCCAGCGAGCCACCGATCTGGCGGGCCGTGTTGAGCACTCCCGAGGCCAGACCCGCCTCGGCGCGGTCGACTCCCGTGGTCGCGGCGCTGGCGAGTGGCGTGAAGAGCAGCCCGATCGCGAAGGCGCACAGCATCGACGGGACGAGGACGTCCGCGGTGTAGGAGCTGTGCGCGCCAATGCGCGACACCCACGCGAAGCCCACGGTGGCGAGAGCCGTGCCGGCGAGCAACAGGGGGCGCACGTGGGTGCGGTGCAGGATTCGCGAGCTGAGCTGGGCGCCGGCCACGATGGCCAGCGCCATCGGCAGGAAGGCGACGCCGGTTTTGACCGCGCCGTAGCCCAGGACGTACTGGTAGTAGAAGGTCAAGAAGTACCACATGGTGAAGAAGGCGCCGCCGACGAGAAACATGACGATGTTCGAGGTGGAGAGCGCCCGCGAGCGGAAGATCCGGTAGGGCAAGAGAGGGTGGGTGGCCACCGACGCTTCCCACCAGAAGAAGATCGCCAGCCCCGCGAGGCCGCCGAGGAGCCACGCCAGTGTGGTCGTTGAGGTCCACGACTGGGTCACGGTGTTCACGACCGCGTAGATGATCGCGGCGAGCGAGCCGGTGACCAGCACCGCACCCGTGACGTCGAGGCGCTCCTCCTCGTCGCGGTGGCGCAGCTCGCGCAGATAGAGCGCAGCCAGGAGGCCGGCGACGACGCCGACCGGGACGTTGATGAAAAAGATCCAGCGCCACGACACCCAGCCGGTGAGCGCGCCGCCGAGCAGCCCGCCGACCGCGCCCCCGGCGCCGGCCACCGCGCTCCAGGTGCCCAGCGCTTTGGGCAGGCGCGGCCCGCGAAAGGTGGTGACGATGATCGTGAGCGTCGCGGGAGAGAGGATGGCACCACCGATGCCCTGCAGCGCGCGCACCGCGACCATCTGCGTCCCGTTGGTGGCCAGCCCGGCGCCGATGCTGGCGACGGTGAAGAGGGCGAGCCCCGCCAGGTAGACCCGCCGACGTCCGAACAGGTCGGCCGTGCGCCCCCCGAGTAGGAGGAATCCGGCGAAGGTGAGGACGTAGGCGTTCACCACCCACTGCGCGTTAGCGAGGGAGAAGTGCAGGTCGCGTTGCATGGACGGGAGCGCGACATTGACGATGGAGACATCGAGCACCACCATGAACTGGGCCAGGCACGCGATGGTCAGGATGATCCAGTCGGGGGCGTGGCGGTGGACGGGGGTGGCGTCAGGCATGGGGGGAGTGTACTGGTGCGACTGTGTCGTCTCGATCGGCCACACTGGTAGGCGTGGCTGCCCAGTTCATCTTCACCATGCGCGACCTGCGTCGCTTCTACCCCCCGGATCGCGAGGTGCTCAAGGGGATCACCCTCTCCTTCTACCCCGGCGCCAAGATCGGGGTGATCGGATCGAACGGGTCCGGGAAGTCCTCGCTGCTGCGCATCATGGCGGGCCTGGACGACGGGTTCACCGGCGAGGCGCGCCTCACGCCCGGCTTCACCGTGGGCTACCTGGCTCAGGAGCCGACCCTCGACCCGACCAAGAACGTCGTGGAGAACGTCGCCGATGGCGTCGCCGCGTCGCGCGACCTGCTGGCCCGCTTCGACGCGGTGTGCGCGGCGATGGGTGAGCCCGACGCCGACATGGACGCGCTCCTGTCCGAGCAGGCGGACCTGCAGACGAAGATCGACGCGGCGAACGCGTGGGACCTCGAGCGGACGCTGGAGATCGCGATGGACGCCCTACGCCTTCCGCCGCCCGACGCCGACGTGGCGACCCTCTCGGGGGGGGAGCGTCGCCGGGTGGCCCTGTGCCGGATACTGCTGGCGGCGCCGGACCTCCTCCTGCTCGACGAGCCGACCAACCACCTCGACGCCGAGTCGGTGGCGTGGCTGGAGCGCACGCTCCAGGAGTACGCCGGCACGGTCGTGGCCGTCACCCACGATCGTTACTTCCTCGACAACGCGGCGTCGTGGATCCTCGAACTCGATCGGGGGCGGGGCATCCCCTGGGAGGGGAACTATTCGTCGTGGCTCGAGCAGAAGCAGGCGCGCCTCGCGGCGGAGGAGCGCGTGGACGAGGCGCGTCAATCGGCGCTGGCCAGGGAGCTGGAGTGGATTCGCATGTCGCCGCGCGCGCGCCAGAGCAAGGGGAAGGCCCGACTGAACGCGTTCAACGACCTGGTGGCTGAGGCCGAGGCCGCGGAGCGTCGCGCGGACCGCCTGGAGATCGTGATCCCGCCTGGTCCGCGTCTGGGCGACGTGGTGGTGCACGCGCAGGGCCTCACCAAGGGGTTCGCCGATCGGCTGCTCATCGAGGACCTGTCGTTCCTGCTACCGCCCGGGGGCATCGTGGGGGTGATCGGCGCCAATGGCGCGGGCAAGACCACGCTGTTTCGCCTGCTGGTGGGCGAGGAGTCTCCCGACGCCGGTTCGCTGACGGTGGGCTCGACGGTGAGTTTCGCCTACGTGGACCAGTCGCGCGCGTCCCTGGCACCCGACGCCACCGTCTTCGAGGTGATCGCGGGCGGCCAGGAGCGCCTCGTCATCGGCAACCGGGAGGTCCACGCCCGGGCCTACGTCGCGAGCTTCGGCTTCAAGGGGAGTGATCAGCAAAAGCGGGTTGGTGACCTGTCGGGTGGCGAGCGAAATCGCGTGCACCTGGCGAGCGTGCTGCGCCGCGGTGGCAACGTGCTGCTGCTCGACGAGCCGACCAACGACCTGGACGTCGACACGCTGCGGGCGCTCGAGGACGCCCTGGAGAGCTTCCCGGGCTGCGCCGTGGTCATCAGCCACGACCGGTGGTTCCTGGACCGCGTGGCCACCCACGTTCTCGCCTTCGAGGGTGACGCCGGCGTGCGATGGTTCGAGGGGAACTTCTCGGACTACGAGGCGGACCGCCACCGGCGTCTGGGTGCCGACGCCGATCAGCCGCATCGCTTCCACTACAAGCCGCTCGTCCGATCGTGAGCGCGTGCCGTGCGCTACGGCGCCGAGAGAAGCGCTCGTGATCACGCGTGAGGACTGCGGGCGCCGTGACGAGACCGACGAGCTCGCCGCGCTTCGTGAGTGGTTCACCCTGCCCGACGGCGTTGTCTACCTCGACGGCAACTCGCTCGGACCGGTGTCGCGGGGGGTGCGCCGGCGCGTCGACGAGGTGCTCGACGGGGAGTGGGCGACGGGACTCGTACGCAGCTGGAACAGCGCGGGGTGGATGACGATGCCGACGCGCCTCGGCGACCAGGTCGCTCCGCTGATCGGGGCGCGCCCGGGCGAGGTCCTGGTCGCCGACTCGCTCACGATCCTGTTGGCCAAGTTGATCGGGGGAGCGCTGGCCCTGCGCCCCGAACGCCACGTCGTGCTGACCGACGCGCGCAACTTCCACTCCGACCTCTATATCGCGCGGGCGATGGCGGCCCGCGCGGGCCACCCGGTGGAGGTTCGGGCCATCGATCGCTCCGCCCTGGCCGACGAGCTCGGACCCGAGGTGGCCCTGGTAGTGCTCACGCACGTTGACTTTCGCACCGGGGAGATGCTCGACCTGGTTGGGATCACCGCCGCGGTGCACGCGTGCGGCGCCTTGTTGCTCTGGGACCTCGCGCACTCGGCCGGGGCCGTGCCGCTCGACGTCACGGCCGCCAACGTGGACTTCGCCGCCGGCTGCGGGTACAAGTACCTCAACGCGGGACCCGGCTCACCCGCCTTTCTTTACGTGCGCCGCTCGTGGCAGGGGGTCCTGGAGAATCCGCTGCCCGGTTGGCTGGGTCACGCTCGTCCCTTCGGCTTCGAGTCGACCTACGAGACGGCGCCGGGCGTGCGAGCGTTCCTCACGTCCTCGCCGCCGGTCCTGGCCCTCGCCGCGATGGAGGGCGCGCTCGAGGTCTTTCGCCACGTGACCCTGGAACAGCTGCGCGCCAAGAGCCTGGCCCTGACCGACCTCTTCATCGGTCTCGTCGAGGAGCGCCTGGCGGGGGAGTTCGAGATCGTGACGCCGCGCGAGCACGACCGACGCGCTAGCCAGGTATCCCTACGCCACCCCGAGAGCGACGCCATCGTGCGGGCCCTGATCGAGCGGGGCGTTATCGGGGACTTCCGCGATCCCGACATCAGTCGCTTCGGGTTCGCGCCGCTCTACCTGCGCTACGTCGACGTGTTCGACGCGGTCGAGCAGATGGTGGCGGTGATCGAGGGCGAGGAGTACCGCGACGCGCGCGTCGTGGTGCGCGACCCCGTGACGTGAGTCGCTACTGGGAGAAGATGACCGTGCGGTGACCCACCACGGCGACGCGGTCCTGCGCCATCAGGGTTACCGCGCGAGCGAGTACCGTGCGCTCGATGTCGCGCCCCAGGGCGACGAGGTCCTCGGGTCGGCGCGCGTGCGAGACGCGTACGACGTCCTGGTCGATGATCGGACCCTCGTCGAGGTCGGCGGTCACGAAGTGGGCGGTGGCACCGATGATCTTGACGCCTCGCTCGTAGGCCTGGTGGTAGGGACGGGCGCCACGGAACCCCGGCAGGAAGGAGTGGTGGATGTTGATGACGCGGCCTTGCAGGTCCGCGCACAGGGCGGGCGAGAGGATTTGCATGTAGCGCGCCAGGATCACGAAGTCGACGTCGTGGCGCTCGATGAGCTCGCGCAGCCGCTCCTCGGCCAGGTCGCGGGTCGCCGCGGTGACGGGGATCTCCACGAACGCCACGCCGTAGCGCCGCGCCACGGGCTCGCAGTCGCGGTGATTGCTCACGACGGCAACCACGTCCAGCGGGAGATCGCCCCGCTCGCGGCGGTAGAGCA
>JAJZYE010000059.1 GCA_021806055.1 Actinomycetes bacterium
GGCGGAATTGGCAGACGCGCTGGGTTTAGGTCCCAGTTCTTCGGAGTGTGGGTTCGAGTCCCTCCGCCCGCACCACCAGAGCGCGCCACCAGAGCGCGCCACCAGAGCGCGCCACCAGAGCGCGCCACCAGAGCGCGCCACCAGAGCGCGCCACCAGAGCGCGCCACCAGGTCGCGGCACCGGTCGGCGCCGCGTGGGGATTGGCCCCGTGGTGGTCCTGCTAAGATGGCCTCTCGTGTCACCGCACCTCGCGGTGGAGACCGATTCGACTGTGACGTTTCGAGTTGGACTCACCTCAACTCGTAGGAGCCATATGTCCCCGTCCTTTGCCGAACTCGGCGTGCCCACCCACCTCGTCGAGCGCCTCCGCGCGCGCGACATCACCGAAGCCTTCCCCATCCAGACGGCCGCGCTGCCCGACGCGCTGGCGGGCCGTGACGTCGTCGGAAAGGCCGCCACCGGCTCGGGCAAGACGCTCGCCTTCGGGCTCCCCCTCCTAGCCCGCCTGACCACGGCGCGCCCCCGCAAGCCCACCGCGCTGATCCTCGTGCCGACCCGCGAGTTGGCCGCCCAGGTACAGCGAGAGTTGGCCCAGCTGACCAGCGACCGTGGCCGGCGCATCATCTGCATCTACGGCGGCACCTCGTACAACGTGGCGCGCAAGGCCCTCAACTACGGCGTCGACGTCGTCGTCGCCTGCCCCGGACGCCTCGAGGACATGTTGGCCCAGGGAGCCCTCGACCTCGGTGCCACGACGACCGTGGTGGTCGATGAGGCCGATCGCATGGCCGACATGGGGTTTCTCCCCGCGGTGCGGCGCATCGTCGCGACCACGAATCCGACGCGCCACGTCATGCTCTTCTCCGCCACGATGGGCCCCGACGTGGCGTCCCTCGTGCGCGAGTTCACCGACGACGCCGCCATCCACGACGTCGTGGGCGACGAGTCACCCAGTGATGTCGACCACTTCTTCTGGCAGGTCACCCGTGAGGAGCGCCCCCAGGTGAGCGCCGCCATCGTGGAGCGCTACGAGCGCGCCCTGATCTTCACGCGCACCAAGCACGGGGCCGACCGCCTGGTGCGTCAGTTGGGTGAGCGCGGCATCTCCGCGGTCGCCCTGCACGGTGATCGCACCCAGGCCCAACGCGAGCGCGCCCTGCGCCAGGTGCAGGGTGGGCAAGTCCGCGCCCTCGTGGCGACCGACGTCGCCGCGCGCGGTATCCACATTGACCTGTTGCCCGTCGTGGTGCACTACGACCCGCCCACCCAGACCACCGACTACCTCCACCGTTCCGGACGCACCGGGCGCGCGGGCGCAACCGGCGTGGTCATCTCACTGGTGAGCGACGACGTAGTCGGTCCCGTGCGACGGCTCCAGCGCACACTCGGACTCCCCACGTCAATCGAGCCGCCCGACAGTGCGCCCCCGATGCGACTCGGCGCCGTAGATGACGCCGCCGCGACCGAGCGCCTCGACGACCGTCCCCGCACGCGTGCGACGACGACTCGCGCGACGAGTCCCCGCACGGGCACACCCGCGCGCGCGGCGGGCCGCCGACCGGCACCCTCGACGCGACCGCGTGACGAGGCGCCCCGTCACGACCGCGCCGCCAGTCCGCGCACGCCACGTACCAACCGGCCTGATCGCACACTCCACTCCGCCGGCCCCACTCGCGGCGCCGTACCCGCCGGAACGTCGGGCCACGCGGTCGTCAGCTTCTTCAATGACGCCAAGGGCTTCGGCTTCGCCACCGACGAACGGGGCGACGACCTCTTCATCCACTTCTCGAGCATCGTGGGCGACGGCTTCAAGTCCCTCACCCAAGGTCAGCGCATCAGCTTCGACGAGGCACAAGGGCCCAAGGGTCGCGAGGCTCGTAACGTGCGGGCCCTCGGCGCGGGACGCCGCTAGGGATGGCCGCATCCGACAAGCCCCTAGTGGAGCCCCACGAAGGGGCCGCTCCCGCTGACCTAGTGATCGAGGATCTCGTGGTCGGCGACGGTGACGTCGCCGACACGGGGCGTCAGGCGATCGTGCACTACGTCGGAGTCAGCGCATCGAGTGGCGAGGAGTTCGACTCGTCCTGGGACCGGGGTGACACGTTTAGTTTCGCGCTCGGGGCCGGGACCGTCATCGCGGGATGGGATCGTGGCGTCGTAGGCATGCGAGTCGGGGGACGACGCCGACTCGTCATCCCGCCGCACCTCGGCTACGGCGACCGGGGGGCCGGTGGCGTCATCGCCCCGGGCGAGACCCTGATCTTCGTCGTCGACCTCGTCGCCCTGCGCTGATCAGCGAGGCGTGGCGTCCAGCGCGAGCATGCGCTGATAGTCGCCGTATCGCTCGCAACAGATCTCGTTGACCAGCGCGAGACGCTGGTTGGGGTCGCGCAGTGACAGCACCTTAAACTGGTCGAAGGTTGACATCGGCGTCAGCGCGCACAACTGCCACGTCCGCACGAGCGGATCGGCGGCCATCACGCAGTTGGACTGCAGACACTCGTCCGCGTGCACCTCGCTCTGCAGCGCGCGCAGCGCGCGCACCGCCGCCGCCGTCGAGCGCAGCAGCGCCTCGTCCACGGCCGTGTCGTCACAGGGGCGCTCGCGTACCATCGCCCGAGGGTAGGGCGCGTCATCCAGCCAGTGGGTGATCTCGAGGCACTCGCGTCCCTCGACCATCAAGAGAGTCTGGCCGCGAGCCGTGCTCGAGCGACCGACAATCTGCAGCATCGTGCCCACCGAGTGACGCTGGTCACCGCCACCCACTTCGCAACCCCTCGCGATCAGGCACGTGGCGAAGCGTTGTCCGCTATCGAGGTCGTCGAGCAACTGCTGGTAGCGCTCCTCGAAGACCACTAATCCCACGACCTGATGCGGAAACACCACCATCCCGAGCGGGAACATCGGCACTTCGCGGTCGCTCACGACGCCAGCCTACGGGTGGCGACGCGCTCGCGCTACGAGATGCGCAGGGCCGCGACCAGGTTGCGCACCGCACGCGACCGGTGCGAGATCGCGTTCTTCTCCTCCGGGGCCATCTGGGCGAGCGTTCGCCCGCCCGAGCCGAGTGGCACGAAAACGGAGTCGTATCCGAAACCGTGGCTGCCGCGCGGGTAGTGATCGATGGTCCCCTCGAGCTCGCCGCGCACCACGATCGAGGATCCGTCGGGGTAGGCCACCGCGATCACCGTGGCGAATCGCGCACCACGCTCGTCGAGGTCCACGTTCACCAACTCGCTCAACAACCGCTCGACGTTGTCGGCGTCACTCGCCCCCTCCCCCGCGTAGCGGGCACTGCGCACGCCCGGTCGGCCCTCGAGCACGTCCACGAAGAGCCCCGTGTCGTCGGCGAGGGCGGCGAACCCCGTCGCCTCGACGAGCGCCCACGCCTTGAGCAGGGCGTTGCCCTCGAGGGTGTCGCTGGTCTCGTCGACCTCGGGCACGTCGCGCGGGCGAGCCAGCACCGTCACACCGAGGTCCTCGAGCACCGCCCGCAGTTCGACGGCCTTGTGGGGATTGGCCGTCGCCAGAACGAACGTGCTCACCGTCTCGCGGGCGGCGCCACCGCCAGGACCGCCCGCTGGGCCTCGTGGATGCGCGCGATACCCGCCGCGGCCAGGTCGAGGAGTCGGTCGAGCTGCGCGCGGGTGAAGGCCGCGTGCTCCGCCGTGCCCTGGACCTCGACGAAGTCCCCGCGTCCCGTCATCACCACGTTCATATCGGTGTCGGCCCGCGAGTCCTCCTCGTAGGGCAGGTCCAGCATCGCGACGCCGTCCACCAAGCCCACGGACACCGCGCCGACCAGGTCCACCAGCGCGTGCTCGGTGAGCCGACCCGCCTGGACGAGACGCGTCACGGCGTCGTGCAGCGCGACGTAGCCACCGCAGATGGCCGCCGTGCGCGTACCCCCGTCGGCCTGCAGAACGTCGCAGTCGACGGTGATCTGCAGGTCAGCCATCGCCTCGAGTCGCGTCACCGCGCGCAGCGAACGCCCGATGAGCCGCTGGATCTCCTGCGTGCGGCCCGACTGCTTTCCCCGCGCGGCCTCGCGATGGGCGCGATCGCTGGTCGAGCCCGGCAACATGGAGTACTCGGCGGTGACCCAGCCACGGCCCGATCCGCGCAACCAGCGCGGCACATCGGACTCGACCGACGCCGTGCACAGGACACGCGTACGCCCCACGCTCACCAGCACCGATCCATCGGCCATCTCGGTGAAGTCGCGCTCGAAGCGCAGGTCCCGAGCCTGCTCGGGCGTTCGTCCGTCGGCGCGCGTGGTCGTCATAGGTGCTCCTTGGTCGGATCCACCGTAGCGGACGGTCGCGCGACGATCGACCGTCAGAAGTAGATGATCCGCCGGGCGCGCTCGACGACGGTATCCACGTCGTCGCTCCACGCTCCCGTCGACAGGTACTTCCAGCCGTCGTCGCTGGCGATGGTGACGATGGTGGCGCTCTGGTCGTCGGGGATCTCCAACGCGCACTTGATCGCGCCGGCCATCGTGGCACCGGCGGACAATCCTACGAACAGCCCCACGTCGGTGAGACGCCGCGTCCACTCGATGGAGTCGCGCGGACGCACCACCACCTTGCGGTCGAGCAGTGCCGCTCCGCCCTGATCCAAGAAGATCGGTGGGATGTACCCATCGTCGAGGCTGCGAAGACCGTCCACCAGCTCCCCGCTCGGCGGCTCCACCGCCCACACCTGCACCCCGGGCCGGTGCTCCTTCAGGTAGTGGCCCACCCCCATGAGGGTGCCCGACGTGCCCAGCCCGGCCACGAAGTGGGTCACCTCGGGCACGTCGGCCAGAATCTCGGGGCCGGTGGTGGCGTAGTGTGCGGCCGGGTTCGCCGGGTTCGCGTACTGGTAGAGGAAGACCCACTCGGGGTGCTCGTCCGCCAGGCGACGCGCCAGGCGCACCGCACCGTTGGACCCCTCCTCACCGGGCGAGTCGATGATGTGCGCACCCCAGGCCGTCAGGAGTTGGCGGCGCTCCGGCGACACATTGGTGGGCAGCACCACCGTCAGCTCGTAGCCGCGCAGGCGACAGACCATGGCCAAGGCGATGCCGGTGTTGCCCGAGGACGGCTCGATCAGAGTCTGGCCCCGACGACCGCGCACCAGGCGGCCGTCGCGCTCGGCCGCGTCCACCAACGACAACGCCACACGATCCTTCACGGAGCCCGCGGGATTGCGACCCTCGAGCTTGGTGAGAATGGTGACGTTGGGCTTGGGTGACAGGGCGCTCACGTCGACGATCGGCGTTGATCCGATCAAGTCGAGCACCGAGGCGTAGCGCGTCACCCGTGGGCTCCGCCGGCGACGGCCGGCAACAGCGTGATCTCGTCGGCGTCACCGACGGGAGCGTCCACGCCACCGAGGTAGCGCACGTCGTCGTCGTTCACGTAGACGTTGAGGAAACGGTGGAGCGTACCGTCGTCGTTGAGCAACTGGCCGCGCATCGCGGGGTACGTGGTGGTCAGAGAGACCAGTACCTCGCCAATGGTCGCGCCCTCAACCGCGAGAGTCGTCACACCGCCCGCCGCCGGTCGCAGAACCGTGGGAAGTCGTACGGTCGCCGCCATGAGTCTCCTTCGCGTGAGGTGATACCTGACCTACGCGGTCGAATTTAGCGCCCACGTCCGCGGGCGTGACCGCGTTTCGCGGTCGTGGCACGGCGCGAGGAGTCTCAGGCGGCGCGCGACGGGCGGTAGAACGCCGCCAACTGCACCAGCGCGCCCCCGACACCGAGGACGAGGGTGACGACGAAGTCCGTCGTTGTCGTCCAGTGCAGGGGGTGCCACAGGTCGTCGAGGGAGTAGCGGCCCGACCCCAGGGTGCCGAGCACCAGTGCCGTGACCGCGATACCGAGCGTGTACTCGATCCCCTCGCCCTTGTTGAAGATGAAGAAACCGTTCTTGCGGTGCACGGTCACGATCGCGACGATCATCAACGACATCAGTCCCGCCGCCGCCAGTGGCGTGATCAGCCCCAGGGTCAGCAGGATCCCCGCCCCCACCTCGGTCGACGCCGCCGCCAGCGCGTTGACACGCCCGGGACGCACCCCGATCGACTCGAACCACCCCGCGGTGCCCGCGAGGCGCCCGCCGACGAAGAACTTACGGTAACCGTGCGCCGCGATCATCAGGCCGAGGTACAGGTGCAGCGCGAGCAGCACCACATCGACGACAACCGGATAGGACTGGTTCACCTCACCTCCCCTCGAGGTTCACGCTAGCCGTCGCTCAATCCCGGTCGCGGGGTCGTCGCCCGCGTCGACGACGACCACCTCTTCTTCGTCCACTCGACCCTCGACGATCCGGTAGCTGCGTACGTCGGTGGATGCGTCACGCAGCGACACGAGCACGTAGTGCCACGCGGGGTCGGGCGCCTGCGCCACGTCGGTCGGACTCGGGTACGCCGCGCTGTGGGTATGGGAGTGGAACACGCCCATCAGGTCCAGGCTCTCGCGTCGGCAACGCCGATCGGTCGCCAGCAGCACTCGGCTATCGATCTCGTAGATCCGCGCCGAGGCGGCAATGTTGGGACTGGCCACGACGTCCTCGACGTGCTCTCCACGTCCCACTAGCAACCCGCATCCCTCGTCGG
>JAJZYE010000060.1 GCA_021806055.1 Actinomycetes bacterium
GTGGGTCCGTTCTGGGAGCGCTACGGCCACGAGCCGACCACCCAGGTGATGATCGACTACTTCGACTTCCACGCGCGCAACTCCCTGGACGACTACGTGAGCCTCGCCCAGCGAGCCAAGGACGAGGGCCTGCCCGTCAAGATCGGCCTCGAGGTGGACTATTTCCGCGACCAGATGGACGACGTCGCGGCGCTGCTGGCCCAGTACCCCTTCGACGTGCTCATCGGCTCCGTGCACTGGCTCGGGACCTGGACCTTCGACGACTTCGAGAGTGAGGAGTCGCTGCGCGAGTGGCGCACTCGCGACGTGGACCAGTGCTGGGCGGACTACACCCTGGCGCTCGAGGAGTTGGCCGCCACTCGTTCGGTGGACGTCCTCGCACACCCCGACGTGATCAAGGTGGCGGGGTATCGCGCGAGCGACCCGGCCGAGTTCTGGGACCGCATGGCCGAGGCGGCCGCGCGCGCCGACGTGTCCGTGGAGTGCTCGTCGGCCGGGTGGTTCAAGCCCGCGGGGGAGCAGTACCCGGCGCAGGGCTTCCTCGACCGGCTGGTGGCGCGCGGCGTGACGCTCACGACCGCCAGCGACGCGCACCGCCTCGAGCGAGTGGCGTCGCGCGCCGACGACCTGGCGGCCCTGCTGGAGGTCAGGGGAGTGACCCACTTGGCCAGCTACACCGGGCGATCGCGACGCCTCGTCGACCTGCGGACCCCCTGAATGGCCACGCTGAGCGAGCTCGCCGCCCAGCGCACCGACCTCGTCGCGGCGCAGATTGACCACCTGGTGCGACTGACCGCCTCGTGGTCGCTGCTGTCGGACCTGTCCTTCTCGGACATGGTGCTGATGGCGCCGATCAGCCCCGCGGGAGCGGGAGAGCCCTCCCCGTACGTGGTGCTCGGCCAGGTGCGGCCCAACAATCGCTCCACGCTCATCAAGGAGGACTTGGTCGGCTCGACCCAGCGCGCGGGGGACTGGCCGCTGGTGACGATGGCGCTGGTGGAGGGCGCGCGGGTGGTCGGTGAGTCGGACCTGGCCCTGGCGCCGAGTGAGCGGGTACCGACGTGGTGCGTGCCGGTCGGGGTGGACGGCACGGTCGTGGCGGTGCTGGTGCGCCTGCAGGGACCGTTGCGCGGGCCGGCGTCGCTCTACGAGACGGCGTATCTGTCGGTATTCGAGCGACTCTGCGACATGGTGACCGAGGGCACGTTCCCCTTCCGCGAGGACGACGTGGCGGGTCCTGGCATGCCCCGCGTGGGTGACGGCATCATCCTGCTCGACCACGAGGGACGGGTCGAGTTCGCCACGCCCAACGCGGTGAACGCCCTGCATCGCCTCGGGGTCTACGCCGATCCCGAAGGCCGGCGTCTACGCGAGCTGGGCCTGCGCGTGCGCGAGGTGGAGCGCTCCCTGGCCTTCGCGATGCCCGCGATGGAGGAGGTCGATCGGGGCCAGGACATCGCGATCCTGGTGCAGAGCCTCCCGCTGCTGGCCGGCGGCCGCGTGAGCGGCGTCGTGGTCCTCGTGCGTGACGTGTCGGACCTGCGCCACCTGAATCGCGTGGTGCTGCACAAGGAGGCGGCGGTGCGAGAGGTGCACCACCGCGTGAAGAACAACCTGCAGACGATCTCGTCCCTGCTGCGCTTGCAGGCGCGGCGCAGTGACGAGCCCGAGACTCGCGTCGCCCTGCTCGAGGCGGAGCGGCGCGTGCGATCGATCGCGGTGGTCCACGAAGTCCTCTCGCGCGAGCCGGGGGAGCAGGTGGCCTTCGACGACATCGTGCGCTCCCTGGTGCTTCTGGTGGAGGACACGGTCCTGGCGCTGCACCCGGTGGAGATCGTGGTGAACGGCACGCTCGGGGTGCTCGCGACCGACCTGGCGACCCCTCTGGCGATCGCGCTCGCGGAACTGCTGACCAACGCTGTGGAGCACGCGTTCACCCAGTTCGCGGAGGACTCGCGCGACGTGGGCGTGGTGACGCTCAACCTGCACCTCGACGGCGCGGACGCGGTGGCCGAGGTCCGCGACAACGGTCGCGGGCTGCGCGAGGACTTCTCGCTGGACGTCCCGACCAGCCTCGGCCTGTCGATCGTGCGTGACATCATCCGCGCCCAACTCCACGGCACCATCGCCATGCACTCGGTGCCGGCGGAACAGGGTGGTGGGACCTACGTGCGGGTCACCGTCCCCACGGGCGATCGACCCTAGTGGCGGCCTAACTGGCCGCCGCGCGCCGTCGGGCGGCCAGCCACTGCTTGCGCAACTTGCGCCGTTCGTCCTCGGTGGTGCCGCCCCACACGCCCGACTCCTGATTGGTGGCCAGGGCGAACTCCAGGCAGGCCTTTCGTGCGTCGCACTTGTCGCAGACGCGCTTGGCCGACTCGATCTGGTCGGTGGCCATGCCCGTCGTGCCCACCGGGAAGAACAACTCCGGCTCGGTGTCGCGGCAGGCGGCGTGAGAGCGCCAGTCCGCGTCGTCCCACGCGTAGGTCCGGTTCCACATCAACGACATATGACAATTCCTTTACAAAGTCACCCACGCGGCGCTGTTCCCACAGAGCCGCCGTGGGCGGGGAAACCGATTTTACCGGATGCGGGGGGTAAAAACAAGGCTCGAACGGGTAATTTACGGAAACTTTGGGCCCCGCCCCCGCGTGCGAGACTGACGGAGTGACCCAGGTCTACGCCCACCGAGGACTGCACACGGCGACGCGCGAGAACACGGTCGACGCCTTTCGCGCGGCGGTCGCCCTCGGCGTGGACGGCGTGGAGTTCGATGTGCGCGAGACGGGTGACGGGGTGCTCGTGGTGCACCACGACCCCGTCGCCGACTCGCACGTGATCGCGACCAGTCCCGCCGACATCCTGCCCGCGTACGTACCCACTCTGGACGAGGCGCTCGAGGCCTGCCGCGGCGTTCACGTGAACGTCGAGATCAAGAACAGCCGCGAGCCGGGGGAGATCTACGACGACACCGGTCGGGTCGCGCGGGCGGTGGTCGAGCGGGTGCACCAGGCTGGCTGGACCCACGACGTGATCTTCTCCTGTTTCGATCTGGCCACGTGTCGGGTGGTGCGCTCGTGCGCCGCGTCCGTGCGCGTGGGATTCCTGGTCGACGCCTCGCGCGACGTGCTGGAGGCGCTGCACCAGGCCCACGACGCGGGTCTGGACGGGGTGCATCCTCAGGTGACCACCATCACCAACGAGATCATGGCGCGCTCACGCGAGTTGGGGCTGGCGCTGTACACCTGGACGGTGAACTCCCCGGTCGAGCTCGCGGCGCAGATGGCGTGGGGCGTGGACGGGGTGATCACCGACGATCCCGCGACCGCGCTCACCCTGTTGAGTAAGGCCAAAGGACCCCGCTCGCTCTGACCTAGATTGTCAGCATGAACGTTGTCGTATGCGCGAAGCAGATACCTGACCCGGCGGCGCCCCAGTCGCTCGACCCCCACCACAACCTGGATCGCACGGGCAAGTTGATCCTCGACGAGGCCGACACCTACGGGGTGGAGATGGCGCTACAACTCGTCGACCGGGCCGGGGGCGGCGAGGTCACCGTCGTCTCGATGGGTTCGGCCCAGGACGTGGCCGGCCTGCGCACGGCGTTGGCAATGGGAGCCGCCAAGGCGGTCATCGTGAGTGACGACTCCCTTCGCGGGACTGACGCGCTGGGCACGGCGAAGGTCCTCGCGGCCGTCGTGCGCCGGCTGCAGCCCGACCTGGTCGTCGCGGCGACCGAGTCGTCCGACGGCTACACCGGCACGACGCCGGTCCAACTGGCCGAACTCGTCGGGCTGCCGTCGATCACGTTCGCCAAGTCGATCGAGGTCAACGGGTCGACGGTGACCGTCCAGCGCCAGACCGAGGCGGGTTTCGACGAGGTGACGGCACCGCTGCCGGCACTGGTCACCGTGACCGCGGGTGTCGTGGAGCCGCGCTACGCCTCCTTCAAGGGGATCATGGCCGCCAAGTCCAAGCCGGTCGAGGTGCTCAGCGTCGCCGATCTGGGCCTGGAGGGCCAGGTGGGAGCGTCGGGGGCTCGCCAGACCATCACCGAGGTGGTCACCGCCGACGCACGCCAGGCCGGTGAGAAGTACGTGGACGACGGCGACGGCGCCGCGCGCGTCGTGTCCTTCCTCGAGTCCATCAAAGTTCTGTAAGGGAGAATCGATCATGCCACTGGACACCATCTGGGTCGTTGCCGAGCCGGCGGGGGACTCGCTGACGACAACGTCCCTCGAGCTGCTGACGCGCGCGCGGGCTCTCGCCACGACCGTGGTCGCGGTGTCGTGGGGGGCGAACGCCGACGCCCGCGCCCGCGTCGCGGGCGAGTACGGCGCGAGCACCCTCTACGACGTGGGCGAGCTGGGCGGCGCTCTGCCCGGCGCCGCCGTCGCCTACGCCCTGGCTGGCCTGGCCGACGCGACGCCGCCGGACGCCGTGCTCGTGCCGACGAGCTACGACGGTCGCGACATCGCGGCGCGCCTGTCGGCCCGCCTGGACCGCCCCGTGCTCACCAACGTCTCGGGCCTGAGCGACGAGGACGGGCTGGTGACCGAGCACCAGGTCTTCGGGGGGACCCAGGTCGTGCGCGCCCGTTTCACCGGCGACGGACCGGGGATCATCGTGGTGCGAGCCAAGTCCTTCGCTGCCGAGCCCGCGGGTGGCGCACCGGCGGCGGTCGTGGCCGCACCCAGCGGTGACGTGGGGGCGGTGGGCACCGCGCGAATCGTGTCCTCCCACGTGGAGGAGCGCACCGGACCCCAGCTCGAGGACGCCACGGTGGTGGTGTCGGGCGGGCGAGGCCTCGGCGATGCGGGATCCTACGCGTTGGTCGAGGAGCTGGCCTCGCTCCTGCACGGGGCCGCCGGCGCGAGTCGCGCCATCGTCGACGCTGGTTGGGTCCCCTACTCCCATCAGGTGGGGCAGACGGGTAAGACCGTCAAGCCGACCGTGTACATCGCACTGGGCATCTCGGGCGCGACCCAGCACATGGTGGGTATGAAGGGCGCCAAGAACATCGTGGCGATCAACAAGGATCCCGACGCGCCGATCTTCCAGATCGCCGATCTGGGGATCGTGGGTGACGTGCACAAGATCCTTCCGGCCGTGATCGAGGCCGTCAAGAACCACGGGTGACGCGCACGCGGCGGTCTCGTCGCGCGCATCGGTAGGCTCGGGCCGATGCTGACCCGAGCCCCACGACCGCATCGTCGGTGGTGGGTCCTGGCGGTCCTGACCATCACGCAGCTGATGGTCGCCCTGGACGCGACGGTGATTAACATCGCCCTGCCGCGCGCGCAGGTGGCCCTGCACTTCTCGACGGCGAATCGTCAGTGGGTGATCACCGCGTACGCCCTGGCTTTCGGCTCGCTCCTGCTGCTCGGGGGACGACTGAGCGACCTGTGGGGGAGGCGCACGACTCTGGTGCTCGGGCTGGTGGGCTTCGCGCTGGCCAGCGCCGTCGGCGGCACGGCCGACAGCTTCACGGTGCTGGTGAGCGCACGGGCGGTGCAGGGGGCGTTCGGTGCTCTCCTGGCCCCCGCCGCGCTGGCGACACTGACGACGACGTTCACGCGGCCGGGCGAGCGGGCCACGGCCTTCTCCATCTTTGGCGTGGTGGCCGGCTCCGGGGCCGCGCTCGGACTCCTGCTCGGTGGTGCCCTGACGCAGTGGGCGTCGTGGCGCTGGTGCCTGTTCATCAACCTCGTCTTCGCGGTGATCGCGCTGGCCGGGGTCGTGGTATTCGTCGGCGCGGGCCGCAACACCCGCGCGACGCACCTGGACCTGGTGGGAACGGTCCTGGGCAGCGGGGGACTCTTCCTGGTCGTGTACGGCTTCGCGCACGCGGTCACGGCGACCTGGGGCGCGCCAGCGACCTGGGGCTCGCTGGTCGTGGGTGCGCTCAGCCTGTCTGCCTTCGTCGTCTGGCAGCGGCGCGCGACGCACCCTCTGCTGCCGCTGCGGGTCATCCTCAACCGCACGCGCGCGGGCTCGCTGGTGGCGCTGTTCATCACCGCGACGGGTATGTTCGGCGTCTCGCTCTTCCTCGCCTACTACCTGCAGACAACCCTCGGGTACTCGCCGCTGCGCACGGGCGTGGCCCTCCTGCCCCTGGTGGTGGCGATCGGCGTGTCGGCGGGGGTCGCCAGCGCGCGGCTCCTGGGCACGGTCGGGCCCCGCCCACTGGTGCCCGCGGGTATGGTCCTGGCGGCGCTCGGCATGATCCTCTTCACTCGCCTGACGGTGCACGCGAACTACCTGGGCAACGTGCTGCCGGGCCTGGTGGTGACCGGGCTGGGATTGGGACTCATCTTCGCGCCGGCGACCGCGAGCGCCACGGCGGGGGTGCAGCGCGCGGACGCCGGCGCGGCGTCGGCCTTCGTCAACGCCGTGCAGCAGATCGGTGGGTCAGTGGGCGTCGCGCTGCTCAACACCATCGCGGTCTCGGTGACGGCCCGGGCCGCGTCGCACGCGCCGTCCGCGGTGAGCCGGGCCGCGTCGGCCCTCGTCACCGCTCGCGCCACACTGCACGGCGACGCCGTGGCGTTCTGGTGGGCGGCCGGCTTCTTCGCCGCG
>JAJZYE010000061.1 GCA_021806055.1 Actinomycetes bacterium
GTCCTCGCACATCATGCAGGGGCGCGGCATGTAGTAGTCCTCTCCCGCCGCGTTGCGCATCGTGTAGACGTGCATCCACGTCTGATCCTCGTGCAGATAGTGCGCCGTCTGGCAGGCCGTCGTGCAGAGCTTGCAGCCGTTGCACAGGCGTAGGTCGATGATCATGCACCACTGGTGCGTCGGGCCCGACGGCGTCGTAGTCGACGACTGGGCCGCCGCGGCCACCGTCTCGCTCAGCGCGCCGAGCGCGGTGAGTCCCAGACCACCCAGGGCCGCCGCGCGCAACAGCCCGCGTCGACCGATCGTGACCGCCGCCGCGGTCAACTCCCCGTGCTCGTCGTCGGTCACCGTGGACGACTGGGTCGTCTCTCTGTTCTTCGTCATCACGCCGTCACCTTGATCGTGCCTTCCATCCAGCCCATCGTCGCCATCGCTCCGCCCATCGAGTTCGTCCCGCTCCCACACGGCGCGTAGCACTGCCACGTGAACGTGCCCGTCTTGGCCGCGACGAACGTCGCGACCACGGTGACGTGGCCGTTCGTTGGCGCCACGGGGATCGGCATGTTGAAGTTCAGGGCCGGCACCGTGAAGGTGTGGGCGACATTGACGTCCGGGACCGACGCGATGCTGCGCCCGTCCACGGTCTCACGCCCGGTGGTGGTGCCCATCACGTGCGCGAACATCATCTGCGCCCCCACGAGCGGCGCGGTGCCGTCGTCGTAGCTCGTGATCTTCACCGTGACGGTCTCGCCGCGGTGCACCGTCCACGAGGTGTGGGTGTACTCGGGCCAGCCCGCCGTCGGGCCGGACGTGCCCGAGATGATGCTCATCGACTCGGTCACGTGGCCGTGGGGTACCAGCGCGGGGGGAGCCGCGGGCTTGGTGAGCGTGGTCACCGCCGCCGCGATGCCGCTCACCAGAGCGACCGTGACGGCGAGGCCCACCAGGATGCCCGCGAGCGAGCCCACGACGATGCCCCCCTGGCGCGCGACGCGCGCCGGGCGGCGCCAGCTCAGCCGTCCGAGCCGCTCGAGCGGGTCCCAGCGCCCGAGCCGCTCCAGCGGATCGCCGGATCCTGGCGCGTCGCCGCGCGATCCGCGAGAGCGTTCGTCACTCATCGAACGACCGTGACCTTTCCGGTCATCCAGCCCATCGTGGTCATGGCGCCGGCCATGCCCGTCGCTCCCGAGCCACACGGGGCGTAGCAGTGCCACACGAACGTACCGGTCTTCTTGGCGACGAAGGTCGCGACGACGGTGATGGCACCGCCGGTCGGCGCCACCGGGATCGGCATGTTGAACCCGAGGCCGGGCACCGTGAAGGTGTGGGCGATGTTGATGTCCGACACCGTCGTCACGGGCTTGCCGTTGACGGTCTCCTTGCCGGTGGCCGCGCCCAACACCTTGTCGTACTTCATGTACTGACCCGTCAGCGGCGCGGTGCCGTCGTCGTAGCTCGTGATCTTGACCGTGACGCGCTCGCCCTTGTGGACGGTCCACGACGAGTTGGTGATCTTCGGCCAGCCCGACCTCCCATCCATGTGGCCCGTGATCAGCCGCATCGACTCGGTCACGTGACCGGACGTGCCCGCGGCGCCCGCGGCGCTCGGCGCGAGGCCCAGGGCCACCGCGGGGGCCGCCGCCAGCGCCGCCGTCGCCAGCTTGGCAAGTGTGCTCTTCATGTCATTGTCTCCTTTGCTTGAACCGGGTGACTCGAACCGGGCGACTCTCGTGCGCTACCCGACGCCTCACGCCTTGACCACGATGTAGCCGCGCATGAAGCCGTTGGTGGCCATCGACCACTTCTCGCACGGCACCGCACAGAACCACTGGTAGGTTCCCGCCTTCTTGGGTGTCACCGTGAAGTGCGTCACCGAGGGAGAGGAGGTCGAGCCCACCGGCACCACCGCGTTCACGTTGAGGTCCGGGAGGGTCCAGGTGTGGCCGTCCTTCGAGTAGTTGAGGATCGTGACGTCGTAGGTGGTTCCGACGGTCATGGTGAGCGCCCCGGGGACGTACGCCTCGTCCACTCCCCCGTTCGACCCCTTGACCCCGCCCAACGGCGGGGCGTCGATCGTCATCTTCACGGCCACGGCCGCGGGGGTACGCGGTGCGCTGGCTGCCGCCGTGCTCGCGCTCGAGCTCGACGAGCCCGTCACCGCCGACCAGATCGCGCCGACCCCGGCCGTGAGCGCCAAGACGACCGCGACCACGAGCACGATCCCCACGACCAGATTCACGAGACCCCGCAGCCGGTGGCTCGTCCCATCCTGAGGTCCGCTCACTGCCAGTTCACTGCTCACGTCGAGACTCCCTTCGCCGCCGGGACCGCACACGGCCCGACCCGTCACATATCCTGATCGGCGTCGAAAAGGCCCGGTAGAGAAATCCCACGGGGCACCACTACCGAGGAACTACGGTACGCACGCGTCGCGTGGCGGTGAGGGGGCCGGGCGGTTCGTGACCTATCCTGAGGCCGTGGCGGACGTACGCTCGCGCGAGGACACGATCACGGTGGTGGTGGCGGACGATCACACCGTCGTGCGCGAGGGGACCCGCCAGATGCTCGAGCGCGAGGACGGCATCGAGGTGGTGGGCGAGGTCTCGTCGGTCGCCGACGCGATCGAGGCCGCCCAGCGCCTCACGCCCCGCCTCATGGTCATCGACGTCGAGTTGCCCGACGGCAGCGGCGTCGACGTCGTGCGCCACGTCGTCAGTGCCGGCCTTCCCGTACGCTGCCTCATGCTGTCGGCGCACGACGACTACGTCTACTTCTCCGAGGCGCTCGCGGCGGGAGCGAACGGGTACCTGCTCAAGACCATCGGTACCGACGAGTTCATCGCGGCCGTACGCACCGTCGCGCTCGGCGGTACGGTCATCGACGGCGTGCTGTCGCACCGTCTCGCCGGTCGGCGTCGCCAGCCGGAGGAGCGCGTCGCCGATACCCTGACCGCTCGCGAGTTCGACGTGATTCGCGGCCTCGTGCGCGGCCGCTCGAACAAGGAGATCGCTCGGGACCTCGGCGTCGGGCTGCGCACGGTGGAGAGCTACGTCTCGGCGGTGCTGGCCAAGCTCGGCGTGCGCTCGCGCTCCGAGGCGATCGTGTACGTGCTCGAGCACCACCTGGTCTCGCCCAACTCGGCCAAGTGACGCTGCGCCCCGCCACACCGCGCATTCCCGTTCGCCAGATCTTGCGTGGGGCGTTGCATCCCCCGGTCCGCGAGCGCTCCTTCTGGCTGGTGCAGCTCATGGTCGTGCTGTGGGCGATCATCCACATCAGCATTGACATACACGGCGGGCTGGACAACCGCTACTTCCCCTACGGGATCCCCATCGACCTCCTGCTCATCCCCGTCGGGTACGCCGCGCTCTACTACGGCCTCTCGGGATCCGCCGCCACGACACTCTGGGCGATCCTGCTGTGGACACCCGACCTGTTGCTCGACCACGACAAGGGGCACTACCACCAGGACCTCGTCCAGCTCGCGGTCGTAGCGGTGGTGGCTCTCTTCGTGGGCCTGGAGATCGAGCGGGCTCACCTCGAGCGAGCCCGTGCCGAGGCCGCCGAAGCCGAACGACGCGCGGCGGAGTGGCACTATCGCCAGCTCTTCACCACCAACGCGTCGCCGATCGTCCTGGTCGATCTGTCCGGCGCGGTCGTCGAGGTCAATCCCGCCGCGGCGACGTTGTGGGGCGACCCCCGCGGGTCCACCATCCACGACCTCCTCGGACTCCCCCCGAGCGAGATCAGCGCATCGTCGACCCCGCGAACGGTCACCATCACGTCCCCGAACGGCGAGGAACGCACGTACCGCCCGTCGGTCTCGAGTCTCGACACCGTCGGCGATGGCTCGTCCTATCAGGTCGTCCTCGAGGACATCACCGAGGAGCGCCGCTCGGAGATCGAGGCGCGCGCCTGGGCCAGCGAGATACTACGCGCCCAGGAGGAGGAGCGGCGCCGTATCGCGCGTGAGATCCACGACGATCCCCTCCAGCGACTGCTGCAGTTGGCGCGACGCGTCGAGTCGCTGGGCGAGGCCGCCGGCACGAACGGCGACCACGATCGCTGGGAGGTCGTGCGCGAGGAGCTCCTCGAGACGGTGGGTCACCTGCGCGAGGTCACGAGAGGGCTGCACCCCGCGGGCCTCGACCAGTACGGACTGGTCGCCGCCGTACGGGGGCTGCTCGTCGACGTCGAGATCCACCACGAGGTGGCGACCCGCTTCTCACTCGACGGCGACGTGGTGCGCGGTACCCCCGAAGCCGAAGTCGGCGCGTTTCGCATCATCCAGGAGGCCGTGCGCAACACCGTGAGCCACGCGGACGCGACTCTCCTGCACGTGGAGATGGACTTCGTGAACGACGCACTGCACGTGAGGGTCACCGACGACGGTCGCGGCTTCGACTCGCGCAGTGTCGGCGCACTCGACGGACGCCACCTCGGCATCCACAGCATGCGCGAACGCGCGCACCTGCTCGGTGGACACTGCGACATCGTGTCCTCCCTCGACCACGGCACGACCATCGACGCGTACGTGCCCCTACACGGTGCGGGTGTCCCCACCCGCGTGCCCGGCGCGTAGCGGTCCCCAGGACGGTCGGCACTACACTGCGCCGATAGCGTCCGCCACGCCCGACCGATGGTTCACGCTCGATCGCGCCGCGACCAGTGGCCGACGAGGTAGGCAACCACACGACCCCCGCGGGGTCGGGTGGGCGACGTCAGGGGGTGTGACACCGTGATACTGGCCTTCGCGGGCGCGCGGCACTCCGCGATCGGGCTGGCGCTGCCGACGCTGGTCCTCGTGGCGCTGGCCGCGGTCGCGTCACCACTCGTCGCAGAGACGACTCGTCGGCTCGTCGTGATACCTGAAGCCATCATCCAGATCGCCCTCGGCGTCGTGCTCGGGCCCGACGTACTCAATATGGTGCGCGTCGATCCGGTGGTCTCCGCCCTCTCAACCCTCGGCCTGTCCTACCTCATGTTCCTCGCCGGAAGCGAGATCGACCTTCGCCAGGTCCACGTGACATCGAGCGTTCGGGTCGTCATCGGCTGGCTGGCGTCACTGGCGATGGCTCTGGGAGCAGCCCTCGCACTCCAGTCCTGGGGCCTCATCGACCACGCGACGACCGTCGCCCTGTGTCTAACGACCACCGCGCTCACCACCCTCATCCCCGTGCTTCGCGACACCGGCGTCTTCACCACGCCACTCGGCACCAGCCTGCTGACGTTGGGGGCGGTCGGCGAGTTTGGACCCATCATCGTCGCCACGATCCTCCTCTCCACCGCCAGCGTCGGACTCACCTCGCTGCTCACCCTCGGCTTCGTCACGGCGGCCGTGGCGGCAGGCGTCGTCGCCAATCGCGTGCGACCACCGCGATGGATCCTCTTCCTGCGCCGACACCTCCACTCCACATCCCAGTTGCCGGTGCGCCTCTCGCTACTGCTCGTACTCGCGCTCACCTACTTCGCCCAGACGCTGGGACTCGACATCCTGATGGGGTCCTTCGCCGCGGGCGTGGTGGTCCAAGTGGTCATCGCGGGTGAGGATCGCGCCGCGGTCACCTCGAAGCTCGACGCCATCGGCTACGGCTTCCTCGTCCCGATCTTCTTCGTCGTGAGTGGTGTGACCTTCGACCTGACGGCCTTGTTCGCCAAGCCGCGCAACCTCATGCTCGTTCCCGTCTTCCTCGTGCTCCTACTCGTCGTGCGCGGTCTGCCGGCCGTCGCACTGAACCGACGGGTGCTCTCGCGACGCCAACGAATCTCCCTCGCGCTCTACGCGGCCACCTCGCTCCCGCTCATCGTCGCCATCACCGAGATCGGCGTCACCCAGGGACGACTCGGTCCCGAGAACGCCGCGGCGCTCGTGGCGGCCGGCGCCGGATCGGTCTTCTTGTTCCCCGTCATCGGCCTGCGCGTTCAAGGGCGTCGACGCAACTAGCCGATCGGGGACGAAATCGCACGAGCGAGTATCCGCATCCGCGGGTGTCATCTCCCCACCGTGGGACACGCGATGACCCCGACGGGTGGATTCATCGCGTCACGCGACTCGCACGGGACCGGTGACGGTCAACCCCGTTCGAGGAGCGAGGTGCGGGGCTCGAGGTGCGGGGCTCGAGGGGCGTCGCGGACGGGTCTGGAGACCGGTCCCGCTGCCCGTCGCGGACGCTACCGTCGCACGCGCGCTCTCCTCGAGTGGTCGATCAACACGCCGAGCGTGAGTGACGCCACCAGGCCGACCAACATCGCCCGGCCGAGCATCCGCAACAGTCGTGGCGTCCCCGCTCGCAGTTGGCTCTTGAGCAGCGCACCGCCGGTCTCAGTGCCGCCCCGAGCCCGAACCTGCGTCGCGCCCAACAGGCCCGCCACTCCGAGCACGAGTGCGACCGTCCCCAGCATCGGCAGCGGCGTGGCGATCGCGTCGGATCGAACGACCACGACCAGTGAGAACACGCCCGCAAGCAACAGGGCCAGCGACGGATTGGCGCGAGCCCACCTTCCCAGTGGCGACGGAGCAGGTGACGTCGTCGAGCACCCCCCGGCAGTGTCGGACGTCGACGCG
>JAJZYE010000062.1:0-5939 GCA_021806055.1 Actinomycetes bacterium
GAGCCCGTAGCGAAGACCACCAGCCCCCCCACGAACACCCTCTTGCGTCCGAGGTGATCGCCCAGCGACCCGGCGATGAGCAGGAGGCCGGCCAGCACCACAACGTAGGCGTCGACGATCCACTGCAGTTGCGCCGCGTCCACGTGCAGCGTGGCGACGATGCGCGGGAGCGCCACGTTGAGAACCGTGCCGTCCAGGTTGATGATCAGTACTGACAGGCACAGCACAGCCAGGATCGCCACCCGGCGCGGGGGTTGGGCGACACGCGGCGACGTGGTCGCCACGGGCGCGCGTGCTGTGTCACGCGTCGCCACTACCCGGCTCCGCGACGAGCGGGCGCGCACCGCCCCATCGCGCGAGCGGACGCTGATGACCGGTCCATCGAGCCTCCCCTCCCCTGGGCAGGCTAGGTACCGCTCACGGTCCCCGCCCAGGGCAGAAAGTCCCACGAATGGGGCCGATCGTCGCACCACGGGCAAAGTAGGGCAGACTAGGGGCGTGACCGTCGACGCGCCGCAAGTCCCGCACCCCTGGTTGATCCAGGGAGGAATGGGCATCGCGGTCTCCGGATGGCGTCTGGCCAGCACCGTCGCGCGCGTCGGTCAGCTGGGCGTGGTGTCGGGCACCGGTATCGATAACGTCTTCGTGCGCCGCCTTCAAGACGAGGGGGCCGACGACGACCTGCGACGAGTGCTCGGCCACTTCCCCGTTCCGCGGTTGGTCGACGAAGTCCTCAGCCGTTTCGCGACCGTGCGCCGACGTCCGCGCGAGCCGTACCGAACGCTGCCGATGCTCACACACGACAGCCCCGCGGCGTCGTGGGACGTGCTCGTGCTCGCGGCATTCGCGGAGGTCGCCCTCGCCAAAGCCGGCCACAGTGGCCTCGTGGGCATCAACCTGCTCACCAAAGTCCAGCTGCCGACCGCCGCCACCCTCTTCGGCGCCGTCCTGGCGGGCGTCGACTACGTCATCATGGGCGCCGGGGTCCCCACCCACATCCCCGGCCTCCTGGCGCGGCTCAGCCGCGGTGAAGCCGTCGACGAGCCCCTCACGGTGGCGACCGCGTCGGGTGAGCGCACCGACACCGTGCCGTTCGACCCCGCCTCCTACTCGCCCGCCTCACCCCTCGCCGCGCCGCGCTTCATCGCCGTCGTCTCGTCGCACGTGCTGGCCACCGCCCTCGCCCGACGCAGCAACGGGCCGGTACACGGATTCGTCGTCGAGCGGCCCTCCGCCGGAGGTCACAACGCCCCGCCCCGCGGACGAATGGAGACCGACGAGCAGGGCAATCCCATTTACGGCGATCGCGACCGCATCGATCTCGACGCGCTCGGCGAGCTCGGGCGGCCCTACTGGATTGCGGGCGGCATCACCACGCGCGACCAGGTGCGCGACGCGATCAACCAGGGGGCAACCGGAGTCCAGGTCGGCACGCTGTTCGCCTACTGTCGCGAGTCGGGAATGGAGACGACGCTACGCGAACGGATTCTCTCCGCACTGGTGCAGGGACCACTGGAGGTACGGACCTCCACCACCGCGTCCTCGACCGGGTATCCGTTCAAGGTCGTGGTGGCCCCGGATACCGTCGCCGACGAGGAGGTGTACCACTCACGTCGTCGCCACTGCGACCTGGGCTACCTGCGCGAGGCCTACGAACTCCCCGACGGCACGCTTGGCTACCGGTGCGCCGCGGAGCCAGTGGCGAGTTACGTGCGAAAGGGCGGCGCGCGCGCGCGTACCGCGGACACCACCTGCCTGTGCAACGGCCTCATGGCGACGGCCGGATACGGTCAGTTCCGATCGGGGGGACGCCAGGAGCCGCCGATCGTCACCAGCGGCGACGCGCTGGACCAAGTAGTCGCCCTGCTCGCCGGACGATCGTCCTACGGGGCTCTCGATGTCATCGAACACCTTCGACCGGATCGCACCCCTGATCACACCCACTGATCTGCGCGATGCCGCGCCGGGCAGAGACCGGCTCAGGCGACGGTACGCAACGCGTCGTCCACCGGCTCGAACGCCGCCAGTAGGTCGGTGATAGCCACCGTCGCGAAGCCCACCGCTTGATCGGCGACGCCGTAGGGGAGGTAGAGGCGCCCGGCGTGCACCAGCGAGCCGCACGAGTACACCACGTTCGGTACGTACCCGTCGCGCTCCGCAGGATCGGGCAACAGGAGCGGTCGACGCAACTGGGCCAGCACCCGCGTCGGGTCGTCCAGGTCCAACAGCAGCGCGCCGATCCCGTAGGTTCGCATTGGGCCCACCCCGTGCGTGATAACCAGCCAGCCCTGCGCCAGTTCGATCGGTGAGCCACAGTTACCCAGCTGCAAGATCTCCCACGGATGCTGGGGTATCTGTGCCGGGGCCACCTCGTTCCAGCTGGTCAGCGAATCGGAGAACGCGACCGCGTTGGTCTCGCGGTCGTGGCGCGACAGCGCGGTGAAACGTCCGTTCACCCGCCGGGGGAAGAACGCCAGACCCTTGTTGCTCGCCCCGATGCCCGACAGTGGCGACGAGTGGAAGGTCACGAAGTCACTCGTCTCGAGCAGCTGCTGGCGAACCGAGCGACCGTCAAATGCGGTGTACGACGCCAGGTAGCGCGTCACGCCGTCGTCATCGAACGCGACGAATCGGGCGTCCTCCATACCGCGCCGCTCCACGGGAGCCGTCGGCCAGAGGGTGCGTCGCGACACGTCCACGCGCTCGTCGAAGACCGCCTCGTACCACGACGCCGTCACCTGACGTACGAGGTCCACGACCTCGCGCGCGCCCGCGGCGTCGTCGCGAGCAGCCACGAAGTCAGCGAGCGAGCGCTCCAGCTCCTGCCAGGTGTAGTCGGGTGCGAGCCCCCCGAGAGCGGCGTGCAGGGTCACGTCGTCCTGGCCATGCTCGCGCAGGCTGGCCAGGAGCTCATCGCGGGGGGGCGTCGTCGCGGAGACCGACCCGACAACCGGATACGGCAGTGGATCGTTCATGCGCAGTTCGCCATCGGATCCGATCTCGCCGGTGCGAAAGCAGATCGACGAGTGATGCCCCTCGCCAATCGAGCGGTAGCTCACGATCACGCGCAGCGCGCCCGTCGCCAGACCTGACTGGTCGGGGTGGGCCACAATGCTGGGATTGGTCAGTGACGCTCCCTCGAGGGAGTACTCGTGCGTAAACGTGGCGCCGAGTAACTGACGCCGTTCGCGCGACAGTGTGGCGGCCAACTGCGGCGCCACCATCGACGCGTGGCGCTCGAAGACGTCGGCGAGGTCCTCGTGACGATGGGCGAAGCGGGCGAACAGTTCGCTCAGTGCGGCGTCGACGTCGTCATCGCTGAGCGCCATCACCCGCGCCACCGTCGTGTCCACGCGCCCTTCCCCTCCGCCCACCAACTCACTACCTGGTACGAAGAGACGCGAAATCACCCGCGCCGAGTCGGCGCGAAGGTAGATCCCCGTACGGACCGCTAGAACTGGTTCGGTTACGATGCGACACCCTCGAGGAGACGTGCGTGTTGGAGCGTGGCGAGCAGAGCCAGCGTCGACTCGGCGCCCTGATTGAGGTTTGGTCCGTTTTGCGTGAGACCATCGTAGCCACCACCAGTGCCTTTGTCGTACATAGGCACACCAATATCGTTCGCTCCCTCGAACCACCCGACCGCCATCTCCATCCCCTCACGCCACCGCTGATCACCGGTCAGGCGCCACGCGCTGGCGCACGCGTCGGCCAGAGCGGCCACCTCGATGGGCTGCTGATCGAAACTCGGACCACTCTCACCGGGACCGCGGCCGCCGACCGGGGTCACCGACAGGTGCGCCGCCGTCGACTCCACCCCGAGGAGCCACTCGAGTTGGGCGAGAGCGAGCTCGACGTGCTCCTCGCGTCCCAGGGCCCACGCCGCCTCCAACCTGGCCTGAGCGAGTACGGCGTTCGCGTAGGTGAGTCGAACCTCGGGCCAGCGCCACCGCACGTCGACCCACGGTCCCGACACCACTTCCAGCGCGTCGGCCAAGAGCTCTCGCGCCAGCCGGTGCGACGGTTCGTGACGGAGAACCTCGAAGGCGCCGAGTGCGGCGAGGGCCGTCGCTCGCGTCCACGGCGAACGGATCTGGGCACCGTGCTCGAACACGTCGAGGGCCACGTGGCGATCGGCCTCATCGCTCGCGCGCGCCGCCGCGGTTCCCGCACCCCAGAGCAGGCGGCCCCAGCAGTCCTCCGCCGTCCAGTCTCCCCGCCAGTGACCGCGATAGTCGCGGCGGTTGCGGCAGCGCCCATCCGGATGCTGCGCCTGTGCGAGGAAGCGGAGTGAGCCACTGAGCAGATCGCGCAACGGCCCCGAACTCGCGCCCTCGCGAGCCACGACGACCACCACGCGGGCCACGTCGTCCGTACAGTACCCGTGCTCCAGGCGCGGCGTCGCGAAACGCGCGTGCTCGAACGTACCTACCTCGTCCGACATCGCGATCAGGTGGGCGAAGTTCACCCCGGGCGCCGTCATGAGACGTGCGCCACCTCACGGTCCACCAATGAGTCGATCAGGCCCTGGTACCGCGACGCCACCGCATCCCAGCTAAGGGTGGGGGCCACGCGTGCGGCCTCCGCACGCATCGCGGCCGAGGTGGCCGGCTCGGTCAAGATGCGCCGCAGCGCGAACGCCATGGACGCGACATCGCCCTGGTCCACGATGAGGCCAGCGCCCGACGACAGCAGCTCGACCGCGTGGGGGAAGGCGGTCGCCACGACGGGTCGACCCGCCGCAACAGCGTCCACCAGCACCCCCGACGTGGCCTGCTCGCGCGAGTCGTAGGGCAGGATAACCACGTCGGCGCTCACGATTAGTTGTTCGAGCGAGTCGAGCGAGCGGTACGAGTTGTCGAACTCCACCATCGACCCGGCGTGCCGCTCGCGCACGCGACGCTCCAGCGAGCGGCGGTACGCGTCGCCCGACGTCGCCAGCACCTTGGGATGCGTGCGCCCGGCCACCACGTAACGAGGACGAGGAACCAAGTCGCGCAGCGTCGCCACCGCGTCGATCGCCCACTCGATCCCCTTGCCCGGTCCAATCAACCCCCAGGTCAGTATGAGGGGTCGCGCCGTACGCGCAGGTGCCGTGCTTAGCATCACCATTGCCCCGTGAGGGATGACGCTGATCGAGGTGGCGCCCACGTCGTACACCTCGCCCAAAGTGGCCCGCGCAGTGCACGACATCACCACCACCTCATCGGAACGGCGCACGACCTCGTTGAGCACCCAGCGCTGGTGGTCGCTCGGGTGCGGTAGCACGGTGTGCAAGATCGTGATGATCGGTACCCGAACTCCTTGCATCACGGACAGGATGTCCTCGCCGTCCGCGCCGCCGTAGAGACCGTACTCGTGCTGAATCACGGCCACGTCGCGGCGATTGAGTGCCCGCACGGCCGAGGCGATCGTCGAGCGATCCGATGCCACGAGGGTGCCCACGATGGGAACGGCACTCGTCGTCGGAGCTGGTTCGGGCGTATCCAGCACCCGGACCACCGAACACGCCACCTCGTTGCGCCTGAGCGCGGTCGCCAGGGCAGTGGTGAAGGTGGCGATGCCGCACGGCGTTGGCAGGGCCGTGCTCACGAATCCCACCGACACGACGCGTCGCGACACCCCTGTGTGTCCCAGTTCCTCGTGAGTACCCACGTCACCTCCACGGTCAAGAGCCGTCGAGCCCGAACGAGCGACAGGCCCCGGGCCGTCCACTCGAACTTGTCGTCTCATCAAGAAAAATGTTTCAAAGTCAATTGTACCAGTCACCGCACTGCTTCGTCCGGGCCACCGCCGCGAGCCGACCCGTCACCGTGACCGGAGGGCCAGTCGACGCCGCTCCCACCTCATTGGGCTCACCTCATCAGGTCCGGCGCCGCCCGCGGCACCGTTCACGCCCCCGGGGGCGCCCTAACGTACGCATCGTGACTCCCGCCATG
>JAJZYE010000062.1:5949-6514 GCA_021806055.1 Actinomycetes bacterium
GGCCCCGCGCGAGTGCGCTGACGCGACGGTGACACGGTGCTGAGCATCCTGTTCGCCCTGGCGACCGCGGCGGCGAACGCAGTCGCGGTGACGGCTCAGCACATCGCGAGCACCAGTCGCCGCGGGCTCTCGCTCTGGCGACTCGTCGCGCACCTCGTGCGACATCCCCTGTGGTGGCTCGGCTGGGTGGGCATGGCGGCGTCGCTGGTCGGCCAGGCGCTGGCGCTGCACTTCGGACCCCTGTCCCTCGTGCAACCGCTCCTGGTGAGCGAGCTGGTCATCGCGCTAGTCCTACGTCGGACGTGGTTGCGTCAGTCGATTCGCCCGTCCGCGTGGGCCAGCGCCTTGCTGACCGTCGTCGCTCTCGCGGCATTCCTCGCGTTAGCGGCACCCCACGCGCCCGCGGTGGCACCGCCTACGGCACGGCGCTGGCTCGGGGCCAGCGGCGTCAGCGCACTCGTCGCCGTCGGCTTCGCAGCCGGCGGCCGACGGGGCTCGCCGCGGCATCGGGCCGCGTTCTTCGCGAGCGCGACCGCGGTCGTCTGGGCGATCGAGGCCGCCTTCA
>JAJZYE010000063.1 GCA_021806055.1 Actinomycetes bacterium
CGTTCTGCACGTCGTCGTGGTCATCCAGCGCGTCCATGAGGCGCAGGACCTTCTTCGCCTCGCCCTCGTCGGTGACCGAGATCTCGTTCTGGGCCACCAGGGTCAGTTCGGCACTGACGATCGTCAGGCCGAAGCCCTCGAGGGCGTCGCGCACCTTGCCGAGGGCGGTGGGGTCGGTCGTAACGACGTAGTTGTCGCCTGATGCATCGAAGTTCTCCCCGCCCGCCTCGAGAACCCACTCCAACAGACGGTCCTCGTCGAGCGGGCCACGAACCTCGACCACGCCCTTGCGGTCGAACTGCCACGCCACCGCGCCCGGCTCGGCGATCGAGCCCCCGTTCTTGGCGAACAGGTGCTTGATCTCGGCACTCGTGCGATTGCGGTTGTCGGTGAGCGTCTCGGCGATGACCGCGATCCCCCCAGGCGCGTAGCCCTCGTAGGTCACGGCCTCGTAACGCGCCCCCTCGAGCTCCCCCGTGCCGCGCTTGATCGCCCGCTCGATGGTGTCGATGGGAACGGACGCCTCACGCGCCTTCTGGAACATCGTGCGCAGGCTCGCGTTCGTGGCGGGATCGCCTCCCCCCTCGCGAGCGGCGACCTCCACCTGGCGAATCAGTTTGGCGAACACCTTGGCGCGAGCACTGTCCTTGGCGCCCTTACGGTGCTTCGTCGTTGCCCACTTCGAATGGCCGGACATAGTTCCTCCTGCCCCGCGGGGCGTAGCAATGCTAGCGAGAATTCAGATCGAATCGAGAAAGAGACGATGGATGCGCGAGTCCCCCGTCAACTCCGGGTGAAACGACGCACCCCACACAACCCCCTGGCGTACGAGGACCGGATAGGGACCGTCGCCGTGATCGTGCTGGGCCAACACCTCGACATCCTCGCCGATCGACTCGACTCGGGGCGCGCGAATGAACACCCCCGCCACCCGCCCCACTCCAGCCACGTCGAGTTCAGTCTCGAAGCTCGCCCGCTGGCGCCCGTAGCCGTTACGACGCACCGCCACGTCGAGGGCCGCGTAGCTCCACTGATCGGGCCGTCCGTCGATCACCGTCGTGCTCAGCAGTATCAGTCCCGCGCAGGTACCCAAGACCGCCAGCCCCTGAGCCAGCCGCTGCGCCAACGGATCGGTCAGCCCCGAGGTGCCCAACAGGTGCGCGATCGCCGTGGACTCGCCGCCGGGCATGATCAACCCATCCAGGTCGTCGAGTTGTCCAGGATGTTGCACCTGCGGCGCCGCCACGCCCAACGACTCCAACATCGACACGTGCTCGCGCACGTCGCCCTGCAGGGCCAGCACGCCGACGCGCACTACCAACCGCGCTCGGCGAGCCGCGTCTCCAGTGTTGCCGTCTCCGCTCCGCGCATCGCGCTGCCCAGGCCCGTGGACACCTTCGCCACCACCGCGGCTTCCGTGTAGTGCGTCGTCGCCTCAACGATGGCGTGCGCCATGCGCTCCGGGTCCTCACTCTTGAAGATCCCCGAGCCGACGAAGACCGCCTCGGCCCCCAACTGGAGGACGAGCGACGCGTCAGCCGGCGTCGAAATGCCACCCGCGCAGAAGAGCGGTACCGGGAGGTGGCCCGTCTCGGCCACCTCCTGGACCAGCGCCAGGGGCGCTTGGAGGTCCTTGGCTAGCGAGAACACTTCCGACGCGTCGGCACTCGCGAGACGGCGCATCTGCGCGTTGATCGTCCGAAGATGGCGAACCGCCTCGACGACGTTGCCCGTCCCCGCCTCGCCCTTGGATCGGATCAGGCACGCGCCCTCACCGATGCGCCGTAGGGCCTCTCCCAGGTTCGTCGCGCCACACACGAAGGGAACGGTGAAGCCCCACTTATCGATGTGATTCTCCTCATCCGCTGGGGTCAGCACTTCGGACTCGTCGATGTAGTCGACGTCCAACGCCTGCAGGATCTGCGCCTCGGCGAAGTGTCCAATACGAGCTTTGGCCATCACCGGGATGGTCACCGCAGCCTGGATGTCCTTGATCATCTGGGGGTCGCTCATCCGCGCGACACCACCGTCACGGCGGATGTCCGAGGGCACACGCTCCAGCGCCATCACCGCCACCGCACCGGCGTCCTCCGCGATCTTCGCCTGCTCGGGATTGACCACGTCCATGATCACCCCGCCGCGCAGCATGTCCGCCAGTCCGCGCTTGACCAGCGCGGAGCCCACCGTTGACCCATCGTGTAATGCACTCATACCAGTAGCCTACCGGGCTTTTCTCACCACTCCTCGAGGGCCCGCGCCCGCACGAGAGGATCGTCGAGGTCGCCGGGCTCAATGTCGTCGCGCCCGCCCACCACGTCGAAGAAGACCCAGCGCCACGACGAGAACCGACCGTCGCGAAGGAACGATTCACTCGTCGGAGACTGCGCCGCGCAGCGGCGAAGGGCCGCCGCGAGGCCCAACGGATAGCGAATCGCCGCCGCCGCCACCTCGTCCGCACGATACGTCATGGCCGAGCCGACGAGCCGGCGAGCCGCACCGTCGGGCAACGCGAGCGCCGCCGCGGCGGCCTGACGGCCGAGCACGCCAATTCGCTGACGCGCGAGGCAGTGGGCTACCACGGCCTCCAGCTCGATCAACTCGAAATCCCTCATCAGCGCATCAGTCACAAAGAGAGAGAAGCCGTCCTCCCCGGGTACCAAGGCGGCGTTGTAACCGGGATCAGCCACGATATAGGGCGTCACGCCGTCAACCCCGAACGTGGCCGACAGCCGGTCCACCACGGTGGCCAGGCGCGCGACATCGTGCGGTGTGCCCGTGACCGTGAACGAATCACGCAGGGCGCTCTCCAGAACTAGAGCTCGCCCCTCAAAGTTGCGCAGGTAGCGCGTGAGGTACCAGGCGTACAGCCCGGCCACGACGATGGCGCCGAGGGCCGACCACGGTGACACGACGACGAGGGCCGCCAGGACCACGATGACGACCACCGCCACCACGCTCTGTGGGAGCACGCGCCGGCGCGCGAAGTGGCGCAGGGCCGCCTGATGCGCGGCGCGCTCCTGCGCCGAGGGCGCATACGGATTTTGCCAGGTCGGGTCGAGCACCGGCGCGACGTAGGGCGCGCTCGTGCGCGAGGACGCCGAACGCCGGGAACGCGATCGCTGCTTGGTGGCCACAACTGCAGGCTACCGCGTCACCCGAAACATCCCACGTGCGCGATCGTAGAGTTCCACGTACCGATCGACCAAGCCCGCCATCGACCAGGTCCTCGCGTGCGAGCGAGCGGCCGCCAGCCGATCGGGTGACGCCGTGGCCAGGGCCGTGGTCAGGGCGCGTTCCAGACCGTGCGCGTCGCCCGGTGCGAAGAGTGTCGCGAAGCCGGCCGCGGCCTCGCGATATCCCGGGATATCGCTCGCCACCACTGGTACCTCACTGGCCATTGCCTCGAGGATCACCAGCCCGAAACTCTCGCCGTGCGTGGCGGCGGCCACCGCCACACTGGCGCGACGCAGCCACGCCCGCTTCGCGGCGTCGTCGACCGCGCCGACGAAGGTTACGGCGTCATCGCGACCAGCCCGCGCCTCGAGCGCGGCGCGCTGGGGACCGTCGCCGATCACCACCAGGCGCCAGCGATCACCGGGACGATCGTTGTGGTGGCGTACCGCATCGACAACGGTGGCCACGCCCTTGCGCTCCTCGAGCCGTCCCAGGCAGACCACCGTCACGCCAGTCTGGACCTCGCGGGGAACCTCCACGAATCGTTCCACCTCGAAGCCGTTGTAGAGGACCGTCGGGTGCAGGCGCACGGCCGACTCCAGGGTGGCTGCCGCCGCGGGGCTCACTGCGGCGCTCACGTCCAGACCGCGCGCCAGGTACGCCAAGACCGGGCGCGTCAGGCGCAGCGCCGGACCGTCGCCACTGCGATGAAACGTCGCGACCGCCGCGTACTCGTGCGCGTGCAGCACGTCCCAGCCGAGTACGGGGGCGAACGGCTCGTGAAAGTGGACCACGTCAGGGCGAAACGCCCGCATCAGCTCGCGCGCGCGGCGCGCGGCCAGCGGCGAGAGTGCCAGGGGTGCCCGCGAGCCGTTCGCCGGCACCGACCAGCGTCGACCCAGGCGCTCGACCCTCGCCGGTGTGTCCTGGACGCTCGCGTCGGCACTGTCGGGTGCGACGACCAGCACCGACGCGTCGCGTCGGGACAGCTCGCGACTCATAGCCAGTACCTGCTCCTGCACGCCCCCGAACACGCTCAACGCGTACGGCGAGACCAGCGCGACGCGCGTCACGAGCGAAACCGCGGCTCGAGCACGTGCCACTGCTCAGGGGCCCGGCGAATGAGATGCTCCAGGTCGTTGGCCACCATCTGGGTGACGCGTGCCACGTCGTCGCGCAGGCGGCCCTGGCGCACTGCCGAAATCGGTCGCAGCACGACCGCGTGGTGGTCGCGTCCAGGACCGGCGTAGCACGCCGCGGCCAGCAGCGTCGCGCCCGTGCGCAGCGCCAGGGTAGCCGGACCGGCGGGCAGGGTAACCGGTGCCCCGAAGAACGTGGCGCCGACGCCGTTACCCTGGATGTCACGATCGCACAGGAGTGCCACGACGTCGCCGGCGCGCAGCGTGCCGAGCAGCGCCGCACCCGCGCCATCGCCCAATGCCACCACCGAGATACCGATCGCCTCACGCTTGGCTACGAACCACTCAAACAGCTCTGGTGGATCAAGCGCCTCCGCGACCGCGGTCATCGGCATACCCATCTGCGCAAGCAGGGCGCCGCCCCATTCCCAACTGCCGATGTGAGGGAGGGCGACGATGAGCCCGCGTCCGGCCGCCTTGGCCTCATCGAGGTAGTGCTGACCCTCGCTGATCACGAAACGCGACGTGATCACCGCGGCGGGCAACGCCGGGAGCTTGGCGCCTTCGGCCCAGTACTGTCCGTAGCTGGCCATCGCACGTGACGCCAGGCGCTCGACGAGCCGATCGTCGCGCATCGTCGCCTCGGCCTGGATCACGGTCGTCAAGTTCTGGCGCAACGCCCGGCGCGCCACACTGCCGGGTCGACCCACCCAGCGCGCCGCCCGACGCGCGAGCGCCACGTCAAGACGTTCGGGGAGACGCTCGAGTGCGGTGCCGAGCGAACGATACGTCGCGACGCGTAACCGTCCGGACACGCTCAGTGACGTGACGCGCGCGTGACGCTGCGACGCAGTCGCCCGGCGTGGTGCACGTAGCGGTGAACCACCGGCGCGGGTGCGGGCCGTGCGGCCACCTGCCACACACGACGGAACCGGCCCAGGGCCGTCATCGCGGTCAACACGAGCATGAGCCATAGCACCGGGATAAAGATCGCCGTGGCGAGCAGGCCCACGCCGAGCAGAATCATGCGCTCAGCGCGCTCCATCAAGCCACCCTTGGCGGACAGTCCCAGGCTTTCGGCCTTTGATCGCTGGTAGGAGATCATGAACGTGGTGGTCAGGATCGCGAATGGCAGAAGCACCAACTGGCCGTGATGGTGTGCCGTGATCCAATACGCCACGCCGCCGAGTAGCGCGGCGTCCGACACGCGGTCCACCACCGAGTCGAAAAAACTGCCACGCTGACTTGCTCGGTGCGACGCTTTGGCGACCGCCCCGTCCAGCATGTCGTGAAAGCCCGTCAACATCAACATGACGATCGCCACGAAGTGGTAGCCCATTGCGATGAACCAACCCGTGGCGCACGCAAAGACCAGCCCCGACGCCGTGAGGACGTCGGCTGAAATCCCCATCGCGACCAACTTGCGGCCCACTGGCGCGGTCGTCTGATCTAAACCTGCACGAAACTTCCCGTCGAACACTGAGCCTCCGGCTGTCGCGAACGAGTCTAACAGGCGATCTTCTCGAACCCCGGGAGGACGTCGTGAGGGGCGCGGAGCCCGCGACACGAGCCATTTTCAGGGGAGATGGCGTCACGTAGCGTCACGAGCACGAGCTAGCCCGGCTGCTTCATCACTCCTCGCGAGCCTCGCAGGAAGGGCACCACGGTGCCCTTCCTGCGAGGGAGACGGGCGGGGCATCGCCGCCGACCGGGACGACCATCGGTCGGTACGCCCTGGGCGCGTTACCCGATCACGTGCAGCTCGGTTCCTCACCCTGCTCGCGGATCACCGCGAGGTGGATGCCGTCCCCCGCACGCCCGGGGCACGGTGCTCCCAGGTGGCCCGGGTGCTCACCCCCGGCCCACGGTCAGGACTCCAGCGCGGCGTGGACCTTGCGCCACGTCGAGGCCAAGGACTCCGGCAGAACACGCGTCTCCCCGATGGTGGTCATGAAGTTGGTGTCACCCAGCCAACGAGGGAGAACGTGTCCGTGGAGGTGCTGGGGAATCCCGGCGCCGCCGGCCTGACCTAGGTTGAAGCCCACGTTCATCCCATCGGGGTGATACGCCTCCTCGAGGGCCTCGACGACACGGCGCACGGCGGCGAAGAACTCCCGATGCTCGGGCTCG